>JANPJC010000365.1:0-26609 GCA_031425315.1 Chitinophagales bacterium | reverse complement strand
GTCGGGAAGACAGGATTCGAACCTGCGACCCCCTGGTCCCAAACCAGGTGCGCTACCGGCCTGCGCTACTTCCCGAAAAATTTCTCCAAACCAGGTGTCCCGCCAATGGCTGGACTACTTCCTGAAAGGGGTTGCAAATATACAGGGCTTTGGCCAAAAAACAAGAAACTGCCAATATTTTAATACCCCAAATGGCTCATAAGCTTCCAGACCCCAAAAACGCACCCTTCTTTTGACCGATTGTGGCTCATTTCCAAATAGAGACTAAAAAATTGATGATCAAGGTATATCTATTGCCCTTATTGTAAACCTGTTCACCAAACTGCCTTTTCCGAATTTATCAGTAAAAACTACTGTGACTTCATATTTTTCCTCCCATTTCATAGGCTCGCCTGTACTCACAGTGCAACGCAGCAATTTAAGGCTGTCCTTGTGATACTCATTATTTCCCGCAAACAGGTCGGCCTCATTCATTAATACCTTACCTGCAGAGTCGGCAATGGTGAGTGTACAGCCAACTGAAACCTTTCCATCTTTTACGGTCAGTCCGCTGATTCCCTCGTTAATGACTACAAATTGTTCACCAATTGGAATATCAGTATGGTTCAATTCCTCATCATTCATCACCAAAACAGATCGGACTGGCTTAAAACCATTATAACTGGTCACCATCCCTGTATTGAGATTTTTATCCACACCTGCCATCGGGGTATCACACGCAAGCATACCCGTAAATCCGAGAATTATCATTAAAACACTTCGAAACTGACTCATGAACAATAGTTTGATGCTAAAATAATTCTATCCCATTGAGTCCAAAAATATTTTCGAAAAGTCACCACATCAAAGGAGTCGGCAGCTCTCCCTGCTCACTACTCCCTGCTCACTGCTCACTGCTTACTGCTCACTGCTTACTGCTCACTGCTTACTGTTCACTGCTTACTTAAATATCCAATTCTCATATAGAATCATAATTTTAACTGAATATTCAAGACTTTACATGCCGGCATTTAATAATAAAAAAGGAAAAGAACAGTATACGAAAAATAATCGTGTGCAGCTTATCCATGGCGGCAAACAATACTTCGATACATTATGCTCGATGATTCGCTCTGCAAAAAGGATAATTCATCTGCAGGTGTATATTCTGGATGATGACGAAACCGGGAAAATGATAATCGGTGAACTGATCGCCGCAGCAAAAAGAAATGTGGAAGTGTATTTACTGGTTGATGGCTATGCATCTAAGGGATTGAAAACAGACGTTATTGAAAGGCTGAAGGATGGTGGTGTGAAGTTTAAATTTTTCAATCCCCTTTTTAAAGGTAATAATTTCTATTTCGGCAGACGTATGCACCAAAAAGTTACGGTTGTAGATGCAGTGACCGCCCTGGTTGCCGGCATAAACATCACCAATCGCTATAACGATTTTGAGGGCGTTTCCGGCTGGCTCGACTATGGCCTGTGGGTTAGGGGTGAAACTGCAAAAGAGCTCTGTCTGTTGTGCTGGAAAACCTGGTACAATTATCCCTCTCCGATGCATGAGGTTAAATGTGATGCAGATAATTCCCCTTTGAATGTCGCCACTGAGGACCTTGCAATAGTTAGTGTTCGCAGAAATGATTGGGTAAGAAGAAAAAATGAAATTTCCTCCACCTACATCAATATGTTCAGAACAGCGGATAAAAAGATAATCATTCTTTGCAGTTACTTTTTGCCTGGAAATGCAATCAGGAAACAATTGCGTTTGGCAGCAAAACGCGGAGTGGAGATCAAAGTGATCACAGCAGGTATTTCAGATATCAAGCTTTCAAAATACGCCGAACGTTACCTGTATGGTTGGTTGTTGAAAAATAATATCCGCTTATACGAATATCAGCGAGGCATACTTCATGGAAAAATAGCTGTATGCGACGGCAGCTGGCTGACTATTGGCTCCTATAATATCAACAACTTAAGCGCATATGCAAGTATTGAATTGAATCTGAATGTACGGCAGCAAAAATTCGCCACATCAGTTGAACATCTGTTAAGTGCAATAGCTGAAAATGATTGTATCGAAATTACTGAAGAACAGTTTAAAAGATCAGGCAATATATTTGCGAAATCAGGAAGATGGGCTGCTTACCAGATCTCGAGGCTCCTGGTGTACCTGTTTACTTTCTATTTCAAACACAAAAAATAATTTCCATCTACCAAATTTCTATTCATTACAAAGGTTCCTGTATACCTTCCCTTCACCAATCAATCGCTTCATCCAAACGGCAACGAACTATTAAGGATGTAGAAATCCTCAAAGCTTACATTAAAAATAACGATATAATATTCATTCCTAAACGGTTAACAAAATGCGCCAGGCCCGTGATATTAATTATTAACAGAGCCATTATTTGATTAACTTTAAAGAGCCCGCCTGATTAGTATCAAACCGTCGTGTAAAGATTGACATACAGATTAATAAAACAAGTCGCTACATACAAAAGAAGATATCAGAAACATTGTTATAATAGTGAGTTTTACATTAAGATTTTAGGCTTAAAATTGATACTTTGTTAGTAGTAGAGGAAATAATTCGCAATATAAATTGACTTTTAATACAGCGCATAAACTTTCAATCAGGATATATTCAGATATCATTTTAACCGTACCGGAAATATGAAACGGGTTGCAAAATGAATGACTCTTTTCCGTCTGTTGAACTAAATGAAACAGAGAAGAAACTGATCAAGGCCAATCGCCTTTATTTGTTTCTAAGCCAGATCAATCAAATGATTGTAAAGGTTGCTGACGAAGCAACGCTTTTTAAAGAAGTGTGCCGCATTGCAGTGGAGATTGGCAAATTCAGAATGGCATGGGTGGGTATGATTGACGAACAAACCCATAAACTTATCCCTGTTTACCATGCCGGTGAGGAAAAAGAATATTTGTCTACAATTACAATCACATTTGTCGCCGACCAGCCCGAAAGTAAGGGACCAACAGGTTCCGCATTACGCGAAGGAAAGACAATTTTCTGCAACGATATAGAAACCTCACCTGTTATGGATCCCTGGCGTGACGCTGCTTTGGGAAGAAATTATCTATCATCAATCAGCTTACCGCTTACCAAATTTGAAAAAGTTGTCGGCGCATTGACCATCTACGCCGACATCAAAAACTTTTTCGATACTCAGGAAGTTCAGCTTCTGGAAGAATGCGCGTCGGATGTATCTTATGTGATGGGGAATTTCGAGAAAGAGAAGATCAGATTAAAGGCCGAAAAAGAATTAAATGAAAGTAGGAAACGTTATCAAACGCTGGCAGAAATTTTACCTGTTGGCATTTTTCATACAGATTTAAATGGGGAAACAACATACGTGAACCCGCGATGGAGCGTTATATCAGGGCTGAAAAATGAAGGAGCTCTCGGTAACGGTTGGTTGAATGCAGTGCATCCGGACGACAGGCATCTGGTTCAATCCGGATGGAATAAAGCCATTTCAAATCAACAGATTTCCAATTCAGAATATCGTTTTATCAAACCTGACGGTTCAGTGTCATGGGTTATTGGCCAGGCAATTCCTGAAACAAATGAACAAAACCAGATTGTAGGGTATGTGGGAACAGTAACAGATATCACTGAACGGAAGAAAACCGAGGCGGAAATTGCATTTCTCTTTAAAGAGAAAGAAAGCGTATTAACCCGTATTAATGACTCAATGGTTTCAGTTGATAACGATTGGCGATATACCTACTTAAACGAGATGGCGCTTTTAACACATCCAGAAGGAAAAGAAAATGTCCTCGGAAAAGTATTGTGGGAAGTTCATCCTGAAATGAAAAACACACTGTTTTGGCAAAAGTATCATGAGGCAATGGAAACGAGAAAAGTTGTTGAATTTGAGAATTATTATAACCCCATGGCCAAATGGTTCTATGTGAAAGTGTATCCTTCCTCTGATGGGCTTACTATTTTTTATAAAGATATTTCTAAACTCAAAATTGCAGAACTGGGTTTGAAGGAAAGTGAGGAAAGATATAGAAAAGCGCAGACCATAGGAAAAATGGGACATTGGGCTCTCAATCTCAAAACCAATACACTAACATGGTCAGACGAAATTTATGATTTATTTGGTATAACCAAAAGTGAAAGGGCGCCGGATTATCAAACATTTTTTAACAGGATACATCCTGATGACAGGGAAGAATTTGATAAAAAACAACAAGATGCTCTGGCGGGTAATAGCATGCTGGATGTAATTCACAGGATAATTGTTCCGAATGATGAAATTCGGTATATGCATGAACTGGGAAAACTAATTTACGATAAAAATAACATCCCAATAACGTTCACGGGTACTGTACAAGATGTTACAGATCGGATACAATTCGAAAATAAAATTATAAACGAAAGAAATCTTTCAGATTCAATTATCAATTCACTTCCGGGTGTTTTTTATCTGTACACAAATAAAGGAAAATTTTTACGATGGAACAGGAATTTTGAAAAAGTGACCGGATATAATGCGGCGGAAATTAAGAAAATGCACCCACTTGACTTTTTTAGCTCCCGTGAAAAAGACATTGTGGCAAAGACAATTGAAAATACGTTTACTTACGGAAATGATAATGTTCAATCTGACTTTCTTTTAAAAACAGGTGAAACGATTCCATATTATTTTACCGGAAGGGCACTGGAATATGAAGGAGTGAATTGTCTTGCAGGGGTGGGCATAGATTTTACGGATAACGTTAACGCACAGTTAATAATAAAAGAAACTACTGAACAGTTGCGTTTGCTTGCAGCCCACCTTCAGCGTGTTCGGGAAGAAGAGCGCAAAAGAATTGGACGAGAAATACATGATGAATTGGGGCAACAACTCACAGCCATTAAGATGGATATTGCCTGGATTGATAAGAAAATTCCAGAGGATATGGCTGTGTTAAAAACAAAGTTAAAAAATGTTATCGGTTTGCTCGACTCAAGCAATCTATCGATCAGAAGAATTTTAAGTGAATTGCGACCAGGAATATTTGACGAAAAGGGATTGATTGGTGCGATGGAATGGATGGGTGCTCAATTTACCAAAAACACGAAAATTCAGGTTATCACCGATTACGATATGCCGGATATCAGGTTGGATGAATCTTTATCGGTTTGCATTTTTCGAATTTACCAGGAAGCGCTGACAAATATTACCAGGTATGCTAAAGCCAATAATGTGACATCTATTCTAAAACTTGAAAAAAATACACTCATTTTTAAAATTAAAGATGATGGAATCGGTTTTGATCCCGCTGCAGTAAAACGTAATATGTCGTTTGGACTTTTAGGAATGAAAGAGCGTGTTCTTTCACTTGGGGGAGAATTTGAACTGAAGTCTTCGCCAGGCAGCGGAACTTGTATAAATGTTCACGTTCCAATACAAGATAAATTAACCATAGCACCTGACTTATGAAAAAAATTCTATTAGCTGATGATCACAGTTTCATCAGGTTGGGGTTAATTCAGATATTAAAGGATGAATATCCGGATGTAATCATTACTGAAGTTGCCGATGGCGAATCACTGGTAAAAGAAGCGATGAAAAATGAATTTGATCTGGTGATATCTGATCTCGATATGCCGGGAAGAGGTGGGCTGGAAGCGCTTGAACAGATTAAATCAATTAAACCAGAATTACCGGTTTTAATTCTGAGTATTTTTACAGAAGATCTCTATGCATTACGAACAATGAAAGCAGGCGCATCAGGATATCTGAATAAAAATGCAGCTCCCTATGAATTAATAAATGCAATCCATAGAATTCTTCAGGGCAGAAAATACATTACACCTGAACTGGCTGAAAAACTTCTTTTTGCCGGTGATATTGAAAATAACCCCCACGAAAAATTGACCAACAGGGAATTTGAAATTTTTAAACTACTCGCCCAGGGAAAAACCAATACACAAATTGCAGAAATGTTATTTCTCGCAGTTACAACAGTAAGTACACACCGCAGCAAAATTCTCCGAAAAATGAATCTTTCAGGAAATGCAGACCTCACCCGCTACGCAATAACCAATCACCTGCTCAACGAGATTACCTTTTGATAAGGTAATTCTGATATGATGTAGTACGATTACTACAAGCCCGATGTGTTAAATACTATCAACATTAGGCGCAAACGGCTATTTCCCAATCACTATTTATTGGAGTTCTTTGCATATTAATAAATGTGATGAGAATACTCATAGTGGATAATGCCGGACAAATTGTGCAGCGATTGGTAGAACTGGTAGCAGAATCAGACTCTATTTCTTCCGTATGTACAGCTATAACACATGCTGAAGGCTTACTTCGCTTCAATGAATACTCACCCGATGTTATAATTATAGGGATGAGCGAGCCGGCAATTAATTCGTTGAATTTCATAGAAGAAATCAGAATGACCAATACTGTAACCACGATAATTGTATTGTCACTGAATACCAATAGAATTGTTCAGGATCAGTGCGATAGACTGGGAGTACATTATTTTTTTGATAAATACCTTGAATTTCAAAAACTACCTGGGGTGCTAAACCAAATCGAAGCTGCCAGGCGGAAAAAATATCCGGTTGCGAGATAACCGAAACACCAACATGACAAGGCAATTGCAGGTAATGAAAACATGGGCAAATAGAAAAACACTTATAATAATTGTATTTATAATTGCAGTACTGCTTATAAGTATTTCGTTCTTCTATTTTGCCAATCGAAATCAAGGGCTGGAAGCAAGGCTTGCAAAGCACCCGCAAATTTTTTCTCTTATTGATAATGGCGGCTACGGATGGGCCTGGTCGGGTTCAGGTATTGGTGTGGTGTTGATGGGTATTGTATTGATATTACTGCTAAGGGAAATAAGAGTTCGTAGAAAAATACTCGAAGAGTTAAGGATTCAGAAGGAGCATTACCGGATCACCATCAGCAGTATGGCAGAAGGCTTGATTACAACGAGTAACAAAGGCCAGATCGTTTATATGAATATGGCTGCTGAACAACTCACTGGCTGGAGTTTACAGGAAGCGGAAGGATTGCAGTTAGATAAAGTATATCGCGTTGTTAACGAAGAAAAAGGAAAACCATTCGAAAATATAGTAAGCCGCATTTTAAGAAAAGGGGAATTTATAGAGTTTGAAAATAATACCGTACTGCATACAAAACAAAGTGTTGAACGTATAATCAGCAATAGCGGGTCACCACTGTTTAATGCCAAAGGCGAAATTTCGGGTGCGGTTTTAGTATTTAACGACATTACGGAAAAGAAAAATATTGAAACTGAATTAAGAGAGAGGGAAAAACAATACAGGCTGCTGATACAGCAATTGCCCAAAGCCGTATACACCTGTGATGCGAAAGGAGCTATTAAAGTTTATAACAAGGCAGCTGTTGAATTGTGGGGACAGGAACCTTCAAAAGAAAATGGAACATGGTGCGGTGCTTACAAAATTTTTCACACAGATGGCACCATCATGCAACCCAGGGAAACTGCAGTGTTCAGGTCTATTAAAACGCGACAGCCTGTTTTTGGTGAAGAAATGATGATTCAAAGGCCTGATAACAGCTTCAGGCATATACTCACCTATCCCACTCCCTTATTTGATGACGCAGGAGATTTCTCCGGCCTGGTTAACATGGTTATTGATGTTACAGAGAAAAAAGAGAAAGAAATCCTGATCAGACAAAGTGAGGAGAAATACAAAACACTTATTGAGCAGGCTTCAGATGCAATCTTTATTTTCGAGAAAAACGGCCAGATGATTGAGGTAAACGATCAGGCTTCTGAAATGCTGGGTTTTACTTACGAGGAGTGGATTAAGTTCAACCTTACATCAATAATAACTGAAGGGAATACTGAAGAGTTAAAGAATTTGCAGAAAGAACT
Source organism: Chitinophagales bacterium (assembly GCA_031425315.1). Taxonomy (GTDB): domain Bacteria; phylum Bacteroidota; class Bacteroidia; order Chitinophagales; family Chitinophagaceae; genus Pollutibacter. Next base: position 18,722 of record JANPJC010000365.1, on the reverse strand, counting down.
TGAAGACGGCAGGAATATCAGGATCGAAAAGGACGTGTTGCATAGGCGAGGGTATTCTATACCGGTAGAGATTACAGCCAAAATGCTCTCTGATGGTCGGTTTATGGCAATTTTTCGTGACATCAGTGAGAGAAGAAATGCTGAAAAGGAGATACAGGATTATCAGTTTGCGCTGGACACATCCTGCATCATTGATATATCTGATAGCCGTGGGATCATCTGGTATGTAAATGAGAATTTAACTAAAATAGCCAAATACAGCAAGGAAGAATTGATAGGGCAGGATCACAGAATTTTTAATTCATGCCACCATAGCAAAACATTTTACAAAAACCTATGGTCCACAATTGGCAAGGGTAAAGTGTGGAGAGGTGAATTAAAAAATAAGGCCAAAGATGGTAGTTACTTCTGGGTGGATACTACAATTGTTCCGTTTCTAAATGCGGAAGGAAAACCTTTTCAGTTTATCACTATCCGAACAGATATTACAAAACTCAGGGTGAGCGAAAATTTCATTTCCGGGGTACTTGACTCATTAAGCTCACATATTGCTGTTGTAAATGCAAATGGAAAAATTATCAGTACGAATGCCCCATGGAGAAATTTTGCAATAAAAGGAGGTAGTGAAAATCCAGAACTATTATTTGGAGGAATTAACTACTTTAATATTTGCAGGTCTGCAGCTGATAATGGTGATGAAATAAGCAGAAAAACACTTTACGGTATCGATCAGGTATTGAATGGTACCACCAAAGAATTTTATTTAGAATATCCCTGTCATACACCATCCGAAGAAAAATGGTTTTATATGAGGGTGATGAAGTTTGAAAGCACCGAACCGTTGCTGGTAATTGAACATCACGATATTACCGAGCGGGTGAAATCAGAAATAAAAACCCTGAAGGCGGTTGAGAGGTATGATATCCTTGCCAAAGCCACCAGCGATACTATCTGGGATTGGGATATGGTGAACAATAAAATTTTGTATAGTTCGGGTGTCACAAACATGTTCGGATACCACCTATCAGAAATTGATGATATCACCTCGTGGTGGAATAGCCGGATACATCCCGACGACTTCGAAATGGTCATTCAAAGTTTTACTCAGGTAATAAAAAATAAGCAGCAAAATATTCAACTGGAATATCGTTTCCAGTGCGCAGATGGAACGTACAAATACATCTATGACAGAGCATTTGTAACCTACAATGACCAACAGGAGGCGATGAGAATGATTGGTGCCATGCAGGATATTACGTATGCCAAAGAGGAAGAGATACGCATTGCCAAAGCGATCATTGATGCCCAGGAAAAGGAACGCAGATCTATCGGCCAGGAATTACACGATAATGTTAACCAGATTTTAGCAAGTGCTTTGCTTGCAGCAGGAATGATTAAAAGTTATAAGGCCAATCCTGAAGTTATTGAACAATTTAGCGACCTGACAAAAGAATATACTTCAAAAGCTATTGACGAAATAAGAAAACTATCTCATGAATTGGCGCCTGCTCAATACGATGATCGTACCATACAGGATGTTTTCTCAGAACTGCTGGAAAGTATAAATCTGGACAGACGCTATAGCATAAAGTTCTGCTTCGATGAAAAAATTAACGAAGTCATTAATGACGAAATTAAAATTAATATCTACAGAATATTACAGGAACAGGTTAAAAATATTATTAAATATGCCGGAGCAACGGCTATTGAAGTTGAAGTTAATTTATCAGGGAACATACTGATAATGCGCACCTATGATAATGGAAAGGGTTTTGAGCCTCAGAGCGTAAAATCGGGGATAGGCCTCAATAATATCAAAAAGCGTGTCGAGTCGTTTTCAGGAAAGTTCACAATGAATGCACAACCAGGTAATGGCTGCGAGTTAATAATAGAAATTCCTGTACAAACCTGTCAGCAAAATCTCCATGCAGCATCTAAAGTCAATATTTTATAAAATTCTTTTCTATTTTATGATGACTTTACTATTTTAGAATAAGACGCTAATCCACCAGTAAATAAAATAAATAACGTTGCTATTTTTTTCAAACGGATGTCAATTTCCATCGGCAACAATATCCCTCCCGTCAATATTTTCTCTCTCTCTCGTTTATAAAATTTAAGAAATCATAGGTGTACAATCAGCAATAATCACATTGATAGTAATGGCCCTCAAATAAATAACAAAACAATTATTGCCGCAGATATTATAGTCATTGAACTGGTAAATCCATTTCCACTAAATCGCTTACCAAAAATTGTTCACATTATGAATTGTTGAGGTGCTTACACAACTTCCAGTAATCAAACAATATTTTCATCAGTGACTTCACCCCGTCCATGGTAGTCGGTTTTTCAAAATAACCTTGTACGCTGAGTAAATTCGCCTGTCGAACAGCAGCATGAGTCGCATTTGTGGAAATGAATACGAAAGGAATTGTTTTCTCCCGCAAATAGATGTCGTCATGAATTATCGTTTTAAATTCTATTCCATTCATTTGCGGCATATTTACGTCGGATATAATAACGAAGGGCTGATCAGTTGTAAGAGCAAGGTAGTCGAGTGCTTTTTGACCTCCATCAAAAAAAATTATTTGATTTTTTAAACCCATCGTTCTGATTCCCAATTCGTAAATTTCCTGATCATCATGATCATCATCAACGATTATAATCGGTCCATGCATCATAAAATAAAAAATTGCATTAACATTGAAAATTTTGTACCGGGTAATATTGATAAGACCAACTTTTCAGTATCCATACATTTAGTTTACTGACTTTGTCTTTCCCAATATCTTATCTACGTACTGCATAAATCATGCACCCGTGTTGGGTTATACAACAATTGAACTTCCTGGACCCAAATATTAGCACTATTGTTTGTTAAAAATTACGATTATAGTATGAACCCGTTTTCACGTGCATGCAGCATGGCATTTAGAGAGCTGGGAGTGAGAACCATTTCAACATTATGCGATTGCAGGTAACTGATCTGTTCTTTCGCGATGATGATTTTTTCAGGATGATCGATTTCCCTGATATATATTGCTTTTATTCTACCCGGAAATTTCTTCACCACTTCTGCATAAATAACCGGATCCTCTTCACCGCTATCACCAATTAAAATAAATTGAAGATGTGGATAGGTGTTCAGTATATGTTGAATAGCGTTGAATTTATGACCGAGATAATCTTTATTGACGAATGTATCACTGCGGATACCAAAATCACGCAACATTAGTGGCCCCTGAGGAATATTATTGATATCCATGAAATCAGTGATGAGATCATACAGGTTCCATGGACTACTACTTACATAAAAGAATGGATTAGATCTTGAGTTTCCGTTGCCTTGGTGCAGTGCTGCATAAAAAACCGACACTCCTTCGAAAGGCAGGCGGGTATGGGCATTGCTGAGGAGAACGGTTTTGCCCATCTCAATCAAACTCGTCGCACCGGTTTGAATAATTGTGTCATCAACATCACTGATGATACCATATTCAGCATTAGCAGGCGGTATCATTACTTCTGCCGTGGCCATAACAGATTCATTTGCGCCGGTACTTTCAGTTGCGAGTGGAAAACTATAATAAAGCTGATTCGCTGCGAGCTCGTTTGCAGTAAGATTATCAAATTGGAAATAACCTTCATTATCTGAAATGGTTTCATATTTGACGTCGCCAATTGTCAATTGTATTTGGGCACCAGGTACTTCATTACTTTCAAAACGCCTGTACATATTCACTAAATTTTTCCAGGCACTGTTTGCCGCTTGTGACTTCGGTAAACTTTTATCCGCCAGCACTCTGCCTTTTACATGAAACTTGTGCAATGTTCCATAAGTACGGTAAGCAATTATCTGTAATGGCTTATTCATTCCCAACCGCTTAAAAAGTTTAAACTTTATGCGGTCTGCATGTTCATCAAAAAAAGCTGCTGTTCGTATAATTCGTTTTTTCCAGGCCATTTATTTAGTCATCAGTCTTTAGTTATCAGTCTTTAGTCTGCAATCTTCAGTCAAGAATTCAACACATTGAACCACCTGCCTTTAATCCAAAAATCCACTAATCCCATTAATCCCAATCCCGAAAGCTCCTCCGCCATAATGCTCTCACCGCCACTTCATTCCATCCTTTAAATCTTCCTCTTTGAACGACCAACTTATTATCATTGGGATGCGAAAGAAAATAATGAAAAACAAATCGCTGCCTCGGATCATACCAGCCTATGATTTGCCCGAAGCGAAGATCATTAAACACCAATGTATCGTTCCATTTTTCCACAGTATAAAACTCCTGCGAAAAATGAATTAATTGCTGCACATCATGATGATCCAAAATAGTGTCCAGCATATAGGTATTTCGCGGAAAAAATTGCAATGCCAATTGTGCCGATGAGTCATAGACTGATCTGAACCCAACATAATAGCCGCTATCTGTTCCTGCAACGGTATACCAAAGCCAGTTTTGCATTGGCGCAGGCGTAGTAAAATATCTTGAATAAACAATATTTTTATCCCTCAAAGTATTTTTAAAATTGCGATCAATATTTGTTTTGTTGATCAATGCATAAATAAGATATACTGCAGGCAGACCTAATCCAATTAACCACCATCGCCTTCTGGTATCCCTGTTGTGCCTGTTGATAATCAACAAAAAGATAAGTGTAAGTGCAGGGAAAAATGAAAAAAAAGGGTCTGCAACATAGATGGCATTAAATGATATTCTTTTATCAGAAAAAGGCTCAAACCATCCCACGCCATAATTATTAAAAGCGTCCAGAAATATATGTATGAAAATCACTGCACCGAAAAATAACATCCACTTACGAAACGAAATATTATGCGGTCTGTGCAATCGTTCGGCAACATAGCCCAGAACAGGCGTAAGAAGTAGACAGAAGAAGAGTGAGTGCGTAAATCCGCGATGAGCAAGCAGGTTATCGGCGGTATCCATCCATAGCGCCGCCAGAAAATCAATATCCGGAATGCTTTGTGCCATTGCGCCCCATAGCATCGCTTTTTTACCCAACTGCCGGCCACAAAATGCATCTCCCATGCAAGCTCCCAATGCAATATGTGTAAGCGAATCCATCTTTCGTCAGTTTGTAAAATGAAAAACAATATCAATTTTTACAGATGACCTGGTCCGTCTTCCATCAGATATCATCCCATCAATACAGGCCCCATGAACACTATTAGGGCTTGCACTTATGATTTTAATAAATCGAATATTTCCGATCGGAGGTTAAAATAGCTAAAATTTTCGCAATGCATTATGACATGCGTAGTCTAAATTAAAGTAACTGCAGAAGGACTGGAACTATTTGGGAATTCCAAACATTTCTGAACTATCAAGTTCGGGACTGCCGCCGCGATTGCCTGAACCTGCAGTGATAAAAATCTGATTATCGTATATGAAAGCTCCGGTGCCATGGCGTCCTTTTTTTAAGGCCTGTAACTTCACCCATTTTTGTTCGATTGTATCATAAGCCTGTACGTCAGCATGGGCATTAACCTGACTCACACTTTCTCCGCCTATTATAATTACATATCCGCCAAATCCCACAGCCATTGTACCGGCTCTCTGTGTCGGAATATTTTTATTACCCGGTAAAGTACTCCATTGTTGTGTGGAGAAATCAAAAACGTCAACTTCGGGCACCGTTAAATTAAATAGCTCACCTGTAGCTTCGGATGTTTTACGACCACCAGCGAGATACAATTTGTTTCCTACAACTACAGCGCTGAAGTGGTCGCGTTCGCGGGGAGCGTCAGGTAAAGCTTTCCATTGCCTTGTGTCAGGGTCATATTCATCAAACCAGGCTACATGCCCATCAAGATGACCATTTGTGATACCACAAACCATGTAAATCTTTCCATTATAGTAAACAGCTCCCGCACTTCCTCTTCTTCTTCCTGCAGGAATCTCTGGTCCGTTACGCCAGGTGTTATTTGCAGGATTATAAATGCGCATCTGTGATACCGGAGTTTCAGCGGGAAAACCGCCAGTGAAACTTCCTGTAATCCAAATTTCATTTTTTACATTCAATGCCTGGAAATGATGAAGCTCAATATCCGGACCCGCTTTCTTAGTCCAGGTTTTAGCGGAAATATCATATTCCTCTACCGGAAGATTCCCTCTTCCGCCCAGCAGGTAGCCTTTGTTGCTGACATTTACAAAACTGCATTCATGCCTTGCCTCCGGTAAATTTATTGTGTTAAGTGTCTTCCAGGATCCATTTTCGATATTAAGTACTGGTTCAGGATTTACTTCATCTTTTTTGCAGGATTGCAGCAAAGCAATCATAAACATGGCGCTGGCAATAAGTTTCAATGCAGACTGTTTTTTCATTACAATTCTTTATACTTGCGATATCCGTAGATTACTCTACGGACATCGTAAGATTAAATCTACGGACTTGACAACAAAAATCATGCACCGCTACTTCATATTAAATAAACCTTATAATATGGTCTCACAATTTGTGAGCTCCCATCCGGTGCGGTTACTTAGTGAAATTAACTTTGAATTTCCTGAAGGCACTCATGCCATTGGCAGGCTAGATAATCATTCCGAAGGAATGTTGCTCTTAACAACAAACAAAAAAATTACCAAACTACTATTTCAATCGGCAAGGCCGCATAAACGAACCTACCTGGTAATGGTGAAACGTGTTGTAACTCCGGAAACACTTATGTTATTACGAAATGGTGTCCCAATCAGAATACAAAATAATGAAGAATATACCAGTGTTCCCGAATCTGTTGACATCATTGATGATCCACAATTTTTCGAGCCCTGGTTCAAGCCAAATCCCTACTCACCTACATCATGGCTGAAAATCACTTTAACAGAAGGAAAATTTCACCAGGTCAGGAAGATGGTTGATGCCGTGCATCATCGCTGCATTCGACTTATCCGATATTCCATTGAAGATCTTGAAATAGGCGATATTACTCCGGGTGAGATTAGAGAAGTGGCAGAAGAAGACTTTTTTGAACAGCTGAAACTGGATAAATCTTCGATAAAGGAATAAAAATTTTGCACTGCCTTAGGTGTCAGACACTTCGAAGTATTATTCCTGATCAATCCCCGCGAAAGTGTCTGACACCTATGCAAAATTTTAGATTTTTTTTGACACGGCAAATGTTTTTAAAACGCTGAACAACGTATTTCTCCCGTTCACGCCAGCGGTAAGTACTCCAAATTCGGGATATTTTTCCCCAGTTATCCTCCATCGGTGAAATCATCGCCTCAATAACACCCTTGATCAACCGATAAATATCTTCTATTGCTGGCAGCATATTTTATACAGATACTTTACAACTTAAAGTGTATGCAAAAGGCTGGAAAGAAAAAACCAATACGTAAACCACAACGTCAGAACAGGCCAGGTAAGGAATTTAAAATGTCGCCTGTTCCTGAGTCACTTCCCGGGCCCGCATTTCAAAAGCTCTCTGGGAAAACAGCGTTAATTACCGGCGGTGATAGTGGCATAGGCAAAGCCGTCGCGTTACTTTTTGCAATGCACGGCGCGGATGTAGCAATCTCGTATCTCAACGAAGAAAAAGATGCAGAGGATACCGCTCAAATTATTAAATCAGCTTACAAACGGAAATGTATACTGCTACCCGGCGACATTTCAAAAGAACCGCATTGCAAAAAAATTGTAGAGAAAGCGGCAAAAGACCTGGGAAAGATTGATATCCTTGTAAATAATGCGGCAATACACTATGAGGCAAAAAATCTCGAAGAAATTACCACTGAAAATTTATTGCAAACTTTTAAAACCAATATCTTTTCCTTCTTCTGGATCACCAAAGCTGCGTTGAAATATATGAAGAAAGGATCGTCCATCATCAATTCGAGTTCGGTTACTGCTTACCGTGGAAGCGCCACATTGATGGATTATGCCAGCACCAAGGGCGCAATTGTAACCTTCACCAGGAGTCTTTCTGCCAATCTCGTTGATAAAGGAATTCGTGTAAATGCGGTTGCTCCCGGACCAATCTGGACGCCCTTAATTGCATCCAGTTTTAAAGCACAAAAAGTTGCTCAACACGGGAGCGATGTACCAATGAAAAGAGCCGGTCAACCAAAAGAAATTGCACCATCATACCTGTTTCTGGCGAGTGAAGACTCCTCTTATATTACAGGGCAGGTATTGCATCCCAATGGAGGAGAGATTATCAATGGATAGCCTTCAAAATAAGAATGATTAATTATATTTTATCGAATCATTTCAATAAATAATTTTTTTATGAGATCAATTTGGACTGGCTCAATCGGATTCGGACTGGTGAATATTCCGATAAAAATGTATAGCGCCACACAGGAAAGCAGTCTCGATTTTGATATGCTGGATAAAAAAGATAAATCCAATATCAAATTTAAAAGAATAAATGAAAAAACCGGAAAAGAAGTGACCTGGGAAAATATCATTAAAGGATATGATCTCAATGGAAAATATGTTATACTGGACGATAAAGATTTTGAAAAAGCGAGTCCGGAAAAAACCAAAGAAATAGCAATAATGCAATTTGCGGACGAAAAAGATATTGACAGTATCTATTATGAAATGCCATATTATCTTGAGCCTGATAAAAGTGGTTCAAGGCCGTACATACTATTAAGGGATGCGCTGAAAAAAACCGGCAAAGTAGGACTGGGAACATTTGTAATGCGCAACAGGGAACATCTTGTAATTATTAAAGTGAGCGGCGATGTTTTGATCGCCAATCGAATCCGCTTCCAGGAAGAAATCCGAAAACCTGAAATAAAAATTCCGGTAGCAAAACCCACGCCAGCCGAGCTTAAAATGGCAATCACATTGGTTACGCAATTATCAGGCGAATTTAAAATAGATAAATTCAAAGACACTTACACTTCATCGCTATTAAAACTGATTAAACAGAAAGCAAAAGGAAAAACAGTTGAGGTTAAACCCCTGCGCGTAGCGCATCTTAATACGAAAGATTTGATGTCTCAACTTAAAGCAAGTATAGAAGGGGGAAGCAGTAAAAGGAAAAAGGCATCATGATAAAAATGATGCTGTTACTTATACATGACTTTTATTTTGTACAATTTACCATCTGGATTAGTAATTATGTATAATTCTCCTTTACTATCTTCACCTAAACACATTTCCATACCTGTTATACCTGCAAGTTGAGCCAGCGTAACAGTACTTCCATTCATCGACAATTGCAATTCACTGATAGGTGATCGTTGCCCTTTTTTAATATCAGCAATATCGGTATAGAAAATGATACCATTATTCAGATCCGCAAAACAGAACCAGTGTATTAAAGCCGGCAATTAACTGCCTGTTTTCTCGTATCCGCCGGCAATCGCCTTTTCTTCATCATGATCGTAATCGATTACAGGATAGCTGATATGGTTTAAACTGTCATCAGCCGGTAATAAAAAGATATCATCCATATTAACATCAGGATTGATTACGAGAGAACCTTCCCGATATGGTAATGAGGCTTTTAATTTGTATATACATATAACACGATTAATAATAAAAGAAAAAAACGTTTTCCCAGTGGTGAAAAAACGTTTTTTTTAAAATTTTTTGTTTCCAACTTTAGGTGTCAGACACCTCGAAGCACATTCCCTGATCAAACGCTGCGAAGGTGTCTGACACCTGCGCAAATCACACCCTCGTCAGCTTTACGGGAGAAGTATGATTAGCATTCCACTGGCAAACATACAGGTTCTTGTCGCTATCCACACACACATCATGACCGTGATGAAATACAGGAGTATCCAACCTGAAAGACGGCTGCAATACATTGGATTTGTAAACCGGTTCCGTGCCGCCAGGATTTGAGACAACGGCATTATTCTTATCCATAATCGTTACAAACCCGCTGGAATTTAAACGTTCGCCTTTGGCATCTTTTGACCAGCAAACACCAGCATAGATATTTTCACCATCAGGAACCGGACGGCAAACATACATGCCGGGCATATCTACACGCCTGATATATTTACCGTCGAGTGTAAATATTTTAAAACAGGTTTCTTCTCTCGAAGTACAAACCAGCACAGGATTATTTTTATCTCTCGCATCAATGGCTACGCCATGCGCCTGTACAAGATTATGTTCTTTATTAGCATTATTGCGCCCACCAAAATGGCGGATGTATTGCCCTTTACTATTGTATTGAATGATGTAATCTGAACCATAACCATCAGCAACATAAATATCACCATTGGGGGCTATAGCAGTTTCTGTCGGCCGAAAAGGCTCACTATCTTTATAAACACCAATAGTATTGGGATGACCAATGGCAAAAATAACACGACCAGTCAGATCTGTTTTAACCACCTGGCCCGATTGACTTTTCCCTACACCATATTTATCCTGGTAATAACCGCAATCCACAACAATCAGAAAATCTTCATCACCCTGTTTTGAAATTGACAGGCCATGTCCGCCGGGAAAACCATGCCCCCAATAATCCAATAACTTACCTGATTTATCAAAAATCAAAATGTTATTATTCGTATGATCACCAATCATGATCAGGCGGCCTTTGCTATCTTCCACCATCTCATGGCAATTAATTAATGGAGTAGAGTTGGCACTGATCTTTGCCCAACCTTTGTCTACTTTATACTTAAAAGATCCATGACCCACGATCAACTCGTCGGGCCGGATATCTTTATGCAGGATGGCGAAATTTTTAACCGGATCGGTAATGGCAAGTCCTGAAAGCATCGCTGAGTTTCGAATAAAATTTCTTCTGGAAGACATAAGGGGTTTTACGTTTTACGTTATAAGTTATAAGTTGAAATATCAAGTTACATCAATCAATCAGAAATGCAATTATCTAAAATTTGATTAAATATCCATGTCATATTCAAAATTTAAAACGGCTGATAATCATTCATATTAATTCTCCAGACAAAAGTTGATAATAACTACAATACCATTTATCAGGATAATATATCATTCACCACTTTACCATGTACATCAGTCAGTCTGAATCGCCGACCCTGGTATTTGTATGTAAGTCTTTCATGGTCCACGCCCATCAGGTGCATTATTGTAGCCTGAAAATCGTGAACATGTACCGGATTTTTTACAATGTTGTAGCTGAAATCATCTGTTTCGCCATAACTGATTCCCGCTTTTACACCTGCCCCCGCCATCCACATGGTAAAACATCTTGGGTGATGATCACGGCCATAATCTTCAGGCGTGAGTTTCCCTTGTGAATAAACAGTACGGCCAAACTCTCCGCCCCAAATCACCAAAGTATCTTCCAGTAATCCCCTTCGTTTTAAATCTTTTATCAGGGCTGCTGTTGCCTGGTCCGTTGCTTTGCATTGCCCGGCTATACCTTTCGGTAATCCACCATGCTGATCCCACCCCTGATGGTACAATTGTACAAACTTTACTTCTTTTTCCAGTAAACGACGGGCAAGAATACAGTTGGCCGCATAAGTACCCGGATCTCTGCTTTCAGGCCCATACATTTCAAAAACATCATCGGGTTCGTCTTTGATATCAATTACATCAGGCACAGAAGTTTGCATACGGAAAGCCATTTCAAACTGAGCAATTCTGGCATCGATCTCAGGATCATGATAATCATCTTTCTGAAATTGATTTAATCTTGAAAGATATTCCAACATCTCCCGCCGATCCTTACCATCATATCCTTCCGGATTATCTAAAAACAGAACAGGATCTTTTCCTGATCTGAATTGTACGCCCTGGTGTTCACTTGGCAAAAATCCATTACCCCATAGTCGCGAATATAATGGCTGGTCCCGCGGTGCATTTTTCGAAACGAGTACAATAAAGGCTGGTAAATTTTGATTGTCTGAGCCTAATCCATAACTCACCCATGAACCCATTGAAGGTCGCCCTGGCAACTGATGCCCGGTTTGAAAAAAAGTAATTGCAGGATCATGATTAATCGCTTCGGAAAACAATGACTTTACTATGCAGAGATCATCAACAACCTGTGCGGTGAACGGCATCAGATCACTGATCCATGTTTGGGATTCACCATACTGTTTAAATCCATAGATCGAAGGTACCATTGGCAGGGTACTCTGGCTTGCACTCATTCCTGTTAATCGTTGACCCTGTCGTACAGATTCAGGAAGATCTTTTCCAAACATGTCTACAAGCTTTGGCTTATAATCAAAAGTTTCAAATTGCGACGGGCCCCCACTCATAAAAAGGTAAACCACCCGTTTAGCCTTTGGCGCAATATGCGGTAGCGCTTTTAAAATTTCATCCTGCAAATTTTCACCCGCTGCACTGGCCATCACCGCTTCGTTTCCAAAAAGATTTTTGCCCAGCAATGTCCCGGCAGCCAGCGCTCCTAATCCCAAAGTAGTCTTCACGAGAAACTGTCTGCGATGGAGTTTCCTGCTGATTTCATTCAGCTCCGGAATACCTGGATTAAATTCATTATGATGATGACTACTCATGCTCTCATCTTTTTGTTATTGACGCATCGGCGTTCATAATTGTACTGGCAACTACAGTGTTGGCGGCTAATAAGGCCGGTTCAATTAAATTGTCTTTTCGATATTGTCCTGCACTTAGCCAGCCCTTGGCTTTAGCGGGATATTCTCTAAACTTCTTTAATGATACATCCCGCAAATCTGCCAACAATTTCACTTCCGCATCAGAAGGTTTTCTTCCTGTCAGTTTTCTAAATGCAATCGAAATAGATGCATTGGCATCATTTTGCAAACACATTGCTTCTGCCATCACTCTTGAAGCTTCTACAAAAGTTGGATCATTTAAAGTTACAAGCGCCTGCAATGGTGTGTTGGTTTTTTGTCGCCTAACCACACAATAGCTACGGGAGCCTGCATCAAAAGTAGATAATGTAGGATTAGGTACGGAACGTTTTACAATAACATACAAACTTCTTCTATATAATGCATTGCCTGTATCAGCTTTATACGTTGTATTATTTATTTCCCATAAACCATCAGGTTGATATGGTTTCACACTTGGACCACCAATCTCACGGTTAATCAACCCGCTTGCCATTAACGCGTTGTCCCTTATCATTTCAGCACTTAGTCTGCCTGAAGCTCCCCGGGCGAGCAACACATTCTCAGGGTCTTTTTCCTTCAACAGCGGAGAAACTTTCGAGTCCTGTCGATATGTCGAAGACATTACAATCAACTTACATAATTTTTTCAGATCCCATCCCGATTCGATGAACTGAATCGCCAACCAATCCAGTAACTCAGGATGTGAAGGCATTGCACCCTGGTTGCCGAAGTCTTCAGTGGTTTTAACCAGTCCGGTACCAAAAAAATTCTGCCATATTCTGTTTACTGTAACTCTTGCCGTTAATGGATGATCTTTGTGTGTTAACCATCTCGCAAGGCCTAATCTGTTTTTCGGATAATTTTTGGGAAATGGAAAAATAGCAGATGGTGTGTTGGCAAAAACCTCTTCGCCCGGAGCAGAATAATTCCCTCTCTGCAAAAGAAAAGTCTTTTTAGGATCTGCCGACTCCTGCATCACCATGAAGTCTTTAATTTTTTCAATGGAATCAGCAAGGTTATTACGTAATTTTTTCAAGTCATCTGAAGAAGATCTAACACCTGGATGCATCGCCGAAATATAATAGTCCTGCAAAATGTTTTTTGCCTCCGATGTTAATTGTTGAGGTGATAAATTTATTAAATCACTCCATCTGGTTTCGCCTGCCAATATCTTAATTTCATATGGAATCAATGCACGATTGTACACCATGATATCATCCACCCGCCCTTTTTTGAATCCCCATCCCCTCGCCCATGCGCCTATTTGTAATCCCGGCTGTTGAGAGGAAGAAAGTAAAATATCTTTGGTGAGCTGATCCATGGTTGTTTTCATATTTGCAACCGTTCCATTCAGATAAAGTTTCAATCCTGCCGCTTTTGAAGCACCATCATAGGTGATTGCAATACTGATCCATTGCTCCCGTGGCACTTCAGCCAAAGTCATTTTGGTAATTGCATTTGAAGGTGCGCTGTGCGACATGCCGAGCTCCAGCTTATTATCTTTCAGATACAAATGATAGCCACGGTAATTATATAATCTTTCTGCCACTGATTTGTGTAGAATCACACCTTCCTTTAAATCGCCGGGTATAAAAATCTTCAATGCAATAGTAAATGGATCTGCTTTTCTGAAAATTCCTGTCTTGCCCAGATCAAGCCATTCATCGCCATTTAATTCAATGGCCTTTCCGTTTTCTTTGGAAATATAAATCGGCGGCTCTCCCGGTGCATTATGTAACTCCCGCAACATTTTTCCTTTTACTCCAGGATGTACAATATCACTGAGTTCACCTTTATCAAATGTATAATATGACTGTAACCCATTTTGCGGGTATTCCATACCGTTAAGTTGCAAATACTGTTTGCCATCTATCCATTTTTGAAATTCAGAGATTGCTTTTGCTTTTTCACTTGTTACTACAGCTTCCTGCTGCTTAACATGCTGTTGCAGATACTGCATAACTTTCTCCTGATCCGGAGTCGGCAACAAAATAGTGGGAGAAGGCATTGCGTCATCCCAGGATATTTGTCCGGCTTCTTTTATATTATTAAAAAAACTGTAGAGCTCGTAATAATTTTTTTGCGATACAGGATCGTATTTATGGTCGTGGCAACGTGCACAGCCCATTGAGATAGCAAGGAATGCATCGCCAAAAGTATTTGTTCTGTCGGCCACATATTCCATCTGAAACTCCTCTTCAATAATTCCGCCTTCCATGTTTTGCGCATGGTTTCTGTTAAATGCTGTTGCTATCAGCATTTCTTTGTTGGGATTGGGAAGAAGGTCACCCGCCAGCTGCCATTGAATAAACTGATCGTAAGGCATGTTACGGTTAAACGAATTAATAACCCAATCTCTATAGGGCGACATATCGCGTAGCCTGTCAACCGTATATCCATGCGAATCGCCAAATCGCGCAAGGTCAAGCCAATCAACCGCCATTTTCTCACCATAATGCGGGGAAGCCAGTAAACGATCAACCTGTTTTTCGTATGCATTTGTGGATTGATCAGCAAGAAAACGATCAGTCTCTTCAATTGTTGGTGGCAGCCCGGTAAGATCTAAGGTTACCCGCCTTAGCAACAATTCCTTATCTGCTTCCGGAGATGGCTGCAACTGCTCCTCATTAAGTTTATCGATTATAAAATGATCAATACCGTTTACAGCATTCGATCCATTTTTAATTTCAGGATATTCATTTGCTTCAGGTTTCACGAAGGCCCAATGCGGCTTATATTTCGCGCCTTCGTCTATCCATTTCAGTAATACTGCTTTTTCCTTGGCAGATAAATTCAAATGTGATTCCGGAGTTGGCATTACATACTCCGGATCTGCTGACAATATCCTGTGATACAATTCACTTCCTGTTATATTACCCGGGTCAATTGCCACTTTACCGGGACTTTCTTTTAATGCTGCAAATGCAGATTCAGGCTGGTCAAGTCTCAAGCCAGCTTTTTGCTTGGCTTTATCCGGTCCATGACACGAAAAACATTTATCAGAAAGTATCGGCTTGACGTCTTTATTAAAATCAGGTACCCTTGTTATCTTTTTGTATTCCAATTCAACATCTTCCGGCAATTCAGGACTGCAGGACATCAGGCAAACAATTATTAAAACCAGAAGGCAAACTGTCCGTTGAAGCATTAATAAATATTTAAGATGGGCTCTCTAAAATTACGCATAGCAGGCGATACTTAAGTTTCAATTTTAATAAGAAAGGCAGTTTGCAAAAATTGTTTCCAAAGCAGATAAATCAGGCTGAGAATCAAAAGCTTCATTAGCAGAAACATATATGCCACCCACTGTTTGATATTTCGATGTAGTTAAATATGTGAAAGGTTTAAAATTCTTAAGTTGTTTATTGCTGAAACATTTATCTTAATGGCAAATTAAACATTATGATCAATTTATATATACGCCAATCGGTTTTGCTTACTTTTTTGGTATTTGCTTCTTTTTATTTGGCCTTAGCGCAAAATGCTCCTGCAGCTCCGGTAGGCAGGTCTGCATTATTAAAGGCAAACGAAGCAAAATTGATCTATCCTCTTTTCAAGGGCAGCACCAATATGGGAGTCATGCCTGTTGATGATATCAGCATGCCTTATTCAGGAAGTAAAAAATGTAAAATTGTTTTCGATCTGTCTCAGCCAACAAAAGAACCCGCCAAAGGTCTTGCCAATGAAGGCATAGAAGAGATAATGCGGATTCTAAATTTACACGTCGCCGCTGGCGTAAAGCCAGAAAATATTGATGCCTATATCGTTTTTCATGGCCCTTCAGCTGCTTCTTTTTTAACGGATGAAAATTATAACAAGCAGTTTAAGATTAATAATCCCAATCTTGCTTTGGTTCAACAACTCAATGAAAAAGGGGTAAAAATTGTGGTATGCGGTCAAACCGTAGCATTCCGCGGACTGACAATGAAAGATTTCCCTTCTTTAGTTTTGAAATCGCTTTCAGCACGGTCAGCACTAACCGATTTACAGTCCAGGGACTATGTTTTATATGATATATCCGGAGATTAGAATTTGATATTTCTCATTCTATCAGTTCTTTATGCGAAAATGTCATTACCAGGTGAAACTGGTAATGGCATTTTGTATATATAGATAGAATAAAGCCTATTTCGAAATCTCTACTTTTCCATGCTCCGAATCACTATAAGTTTGCCCTTTCAATATTGATGATAACATTTTAAACAGGATGACGATTTTGCTTGAGGCATCTGTCCAGTACTCCACTTCTGTTGGCACTACTTTTAAAAGAGTAAGTCTTGGATCTTCCAGACCATCAGGAAACCAGGCTTTCACTATCGGGTTCCATAATTCCTTCATCTTAGCCTTATCGTCATATATTAGTGCATTACCTGTCACTACCACATATTGGTTATCATCGTTACCAGCATAGGTGATAAATACTTCACTGTTATGTGATATTTCATCTACTTTACCACTGAATTCATTTGTAAAAAACCATAGGCTGCCATCCTCATCCACTTCGGTAGTCGCCATCGGTCTACCTTTCAATTCACCTTTGGCAGATTTGGTTATCAAAATACCGGTATTGATTTTCTCAACCAGTTCTTTAAATTTTCTAAACTCCTGCTGTTCCTTTTCCGCTTTCATTATTTTGGCTTGATTGTACCAGTGAATATTTAAAAACTATGCCATTGATACATCAGTGCAATATTCACAAAATCATTGAAAGTCGATGATAGCTGTAGATTTTTCTACGCATCAATACAAAACCTGTATTAAATTGAGAATGTAAAAACACGATTTTCAGGCGGGAATAATCTGACCTGAATGCTGTTTTTTGCTCTTGACTATGTCATTGGAATCGGCGAGCTTCAAACCGCAGCGCAGGTGTCAGACACTTGCACCGGTAGCCATTTGAAATCGCAGCGAAAGTGTCTGACACCTAAGCTGCGACAAAACCAATTTTGAGTAAAACACGATTTGGCAAAGTGAATAATCTTTTTCGTTGCGGTTTTTTCCCCTTGACTATGTCATTGAATTTGGCGAGCTTCAAACCGCAGCGCAGGTGTCAGACACTTTGCACCGGCAGCCATTTGGAATCGCAGCGAAAGTGTCTGACACCTAAGGCTATAAACTGACCCCTCTTTTCCAGGGGATAAAATCATCCTGATGATGGCGAACAGCACTAACTTCTATTTCACCACTGGCAACACCGATAACATAATCCAAAATTCGGGTGCCAGCCTGCTCAATCGTTTCCCCGCCTTCTATGATTGTTCCGGTATTGATATCAATAATATCATTCATCTTATTAAAAAGAATAGTATTACTAGAAATTTTAACCACCGGCGCAACCGGATTTCCTGTTGGCGTACCAAGGCCGGTTGTAAACAATACGATGTTAGCACCTGAAGCCACTTCTGCAGTGGTGGATTCAACATCATTGCCGGGCGTGCACAAAAGAGTAAGCCCGGGCTTTGTAACTTTTTCCGGGTAATCCAACACATCAGTTACAGGGGAAGTGCCGCCCTTTTTTGCTGCACCAGCCGATTTAATCGCGTCAGTAATCAGTCCATCTTTGATATTTCCCGGCGAAGGATTCATATCAAACCCGCTGCCTACAGCTTTGGCCCGATCATTATATGTACGCATCAATTCCATAAAACGGCGCGCCTTGTCTGTATCAACACAACGATCACTCAACTCCTGCTCTACGCCACATAATTCAGGATACTCAGACAAAATAACACTTCCGCCAAGCGCCACCAACAAATCAGAAGTAAAACCAATTGCAGGATTAGCAGAGATACCGCTGAATCCATCACTGCCACCACACTCCAAACCGATACATAATTTATTCAAAGGAGCTGGCTGCCTTGTTTGCCCGTTCGCCATCATTAAACCCGCGAAGGTTTGCTTGATTGCCTGTGACAACAGCTCCGACTCCGTACCAATTTTTTGCTGCTCGAGAATAAACAATGGCTTACTGAAAGATGGGTCGCGTTTGTGTATTTCTTCTTCCAGTAATGAAACCTGTGCATTCTGACACCCAAGGCTTAACACTGTGGCACCGGCAACATTCGGATGTGTAATATAACCGGCCAGCAATCCACATAACGCCCTTGCATCCTGACGGGTTCCGCCACATCCCATTTGATGATTTAAGAATTTTATCCCGTCAACATTTGGAAACAACCT
>JANPJC010000364.1:0-1885 GCA_031425315.1 Chitinophagales bacterium | reverse complement strand
AACCAGTTGGTATATGATGGTGGTGCCACAAAGCAACAGAAGGCACTTGCAACACTCAATGCAGTGGTGGAGGATCAGCAGGTGGAGGTAGAGTTGTATAAAGTAAAAGAAAAGGTAAACGATCTGTACCTCAGTATCCTTTATACTGATGAATTGATCAAGCAGATAGATCTTGTAGAAATGGATCTGCAGACTGGACTTAAGAAAGTTAATGCGCAGGTGCAGAATGGTGTGGCCTTTCGTTCTTCGTCAAATATACTTAAGGCAGAATTGTTGAAGACCGGACAGCGGTTGATCGAATTTCAGTCTACCCGCAAATCTCTCATCGAAACCCTTTCATTATTTACTGGTGAAAGGGGTTTCTTTGTAGTAGTGGCTTTTACCACTTTCCGGTTTCTTGCTGCAACTGTGCCTTTCCTGGTCCTTGCAGTTTTTTTAACCACTTCAGGCTGGGTTGGTTTTGCTGATTCTGTTTCTTCTTCATCCCGGCCAGCAAGGTAGTCACCGAATATATTTGATAATTTATTGGCGTGATAGATACCTCGATTGTATTTATTACCCAACACAATGATGGTAGCTGAATCCTGCAGCAGCCGGATGAAGGAGGCATTATTGCCATGCCACCAGCCATTGTGGTAGATCATTTTTTTACCGGTGGGGAAAATATTCATTCGCCAGCCGAGACCGTAATTCCTTATGCCCGGCCTTTCATTACTATAAGGCGCATAGGCTTCAGCCAGGGTTTTTTCATTGAATAAAATGCCACTGGTGAGTGCCCGATCCCAGGTAAGCAGGTCCTTGGGTGTGCTGTAAATATTTTTATCGCCATAAACCACATCTAAGAAATTCATCGGGATCATTCCGCCTTTATAATCGTAACTCGGTATAACATCCGCTGCCTGGCTCATTTGATAAACAAAAGTGTGTTTCATTTCCAGCGGCTTGAAAAATGTTTCCTGTAGGTAGTCACCATACTTTTTACCGGTTACCTTTTCGATGAGCAATGCAAGCAGTGCGTAATTAGTGTTACAATACGTGAAGCGGTTGTTGGGTAATCCGATATTCTTGATCTCCGGTTTGCGGGTGACCAGGGTCGAGATTACGTCTTCATTTGTTATGAATCTTTTTTTATCCCAGCCAAGCTCCTCCATAAAATAAACATAGTTGGGAAGCCCGCTGCGATGGTTTAGCAAAGTCCGAATTGTTACGCCCGGATAATTAAACTCAGGAAAATATTTACTGAATTCATCCTCAATGTTCAGCTTTCCATCCTGCCACAATTTCAAAGTCGCCATGGCGGTAAAAGTTTTTGAAACAGAGGCAATGTGAAGTGATGTACTGTCCGTGATCGAATCAGAACTGCCCACATGTGCATTGCCATTATACACCTCAAAAACAACGTTGCCATTCTTGGCTACGATCATCCCTCCGTTAAAGCCATGGTTTCGAAGCGCAGAATCAAACCAGGCTTCCGCAGCGTTATGCAGGCGCTGTAATTCATCGCTGGGCAATGGTGTGGGTGGGGTTAATAGAATCTGCAGCTTATTGGTTCCTGCGATCGCTGTTTTTTGTTTTGGGGTAGCGTTGCAGGATGTTAGAATTATGAAGAGTGTAAAGATTGCGATGCGATCAAATGCTCGTGCCTGGGCAGCGTGAATGTTGCGCGCAAACAGGGCTACAGCATTGCTCCTTAGAGAACAATAAAAATGGTTCATAAAAATATTAAGACTTAGATAGAATATATTTGTGCAAAATAAGGCGTAATAATCATGGCAGACAAAAAATTAACAAGTTACCCCAAAGAGAAGATTAACATTTTGTTTTTAGAAAATATAAGTGATGTAGCGGTAAAGTATTTCAATGCAGCCGGATATTCAAATGTACG
>JANPJC010000363.1:0-5933 GCA_031425315.1 Chitinophagales bacterium | reverse complement strand
GAGCGGAGACTTTGAGTTGAACGGAGTATAACAGCCATTAAATTTATCCGGTTCAAGTATTGCCAGGTTAATCTATAGACTCAATGCTGCTCACTGCTTACTGCTCACTCTTTACTCCTCCCTAAAATTTAAATCCAACCGTCAGCAACACATTCCCAATCCCGCTTTTAATATCAACCGGAGCAAAAAATCCCTGGTCCAGACGGTAAGGGTAGTAACTATCTTTGCTGATCTGGTGAACATATGTAAGGTCGACAAACTTTCCTTTATTACGATATCCCACACCACCGCTAAGATTCATCCTGCTTCCTTTGATGTCGCTGTCCTTATATGGATTAGAAAAATAAGCGAACCCTGCCCTCACCATAAACGTATTAAATTTCAGTTCACCACCCACTCTTGCATTGACTGCAGATTTATATACATTATCAATTGTTGCATTTAAATCGTCGAAGTAAGAAGACGCATTGTTAGCAGTACTGGTTTCGGTTTCCTTGAACTTGCCGCCAGTATAGTTTACAAATTCCACGTCTGCCGAAATGAATCCACGCTGACGGGTAATATCGGCCACTTCACTGAAAACATAACTAACACCTGCCATAAAGCGCCATGGGTTATTAAAGTCATATTGAAACTGGCCGGGTAAGCCGTCATTAAAATCAATTGAAGACTGAGATAGTTCGCCATTCGTATAACCTTCCAGGTCCGTAGTTATTTTAGCAGTGTATTCATCTTCTAAATTGTAAACTGTTGGCGTATGAACAGCTAAACCAATTCGAAGCTGTTCCACGGGTTTAAAGATGGCACCAAGTTTAGCATTAATACCAACACCACGTGTACGCAAATACTCTTCATTCAAAAAATAATTAAAATCATTATTAGTGTTTCCGGTTTCATCTCTTTCTTCAAACCTCATTTCCCGCTCATAATTTAATATGCTGAAACCAACGGATCCACCCAGGTACAATTTATCTTTCAGATTACCACTGATGCCCACAGCATATTCAGTTATGCCACCTGAAGTCTCAATAACCTGTTGTTGTGAAACTCCTGTTTGAGGCGTTGCTAAACTGCGATATCCGGATACCGCTCCACCTGCACCCTGAACGGTGTCAATCAGAAATGTATTAAAAGCAAGGCTGGAGCCATATGGAAAATCAGCTGCTGCAATATTGGGATCAGTAACATTATTGTTGATGAGTTCTTCCAGATATTTCTCTGAATAAGAACTCTGGTTATTACTACCCCTGTAAAACAAATTGTTGTTGAAATTGGCCGTTCTGTTCACTGCCAATCCAACGGTTGTATTTCTCCAGTTGCCATTCCTTGAACCGGGTAACGCAAGCACCAAACCTGTCGCGCCAAAATTAAATTTTGAGGCATTTGACTTGTTTGATGAACCGAGATAGTCGGAATTATTATTGGAAAATTGAAATCCTGGCGACAATACGAATTCATTGGTTTTATACAAAGCGAGTCCTGCCGGGTTAATAAATGTTGATGTGATATCTCCTCCAAGTGAAGTGATAGCACCACCTATTGCTTGCGACCTGGCTGTTCCACTGGGTTGTAACCATGAATACCGTAACGCGTCTGCCGGTTCCTGGGCATGTAATCCCATTCCAGCTGACAATAAAATTGTGAGTTGTAATATTCCTTTCTTCATTGTTCTAGAATTAGCCTATAAATCCTGAACAAAGAGCGGTATTTTGGTACCGCTCTTTGTATATAATCTGCTTAAATAGAGTTAGTTATTTTATCTGCCACCACGTGGGAAAGATCTTACGGGCGCACTTCCACCGCTGCTGCCACCGCTGGTTCTGGCAGGTGCTGATCCGCCGCTGTTGTTATTGCTACGGTCGAATGTACGGGTAGGACTTGAATTCCGGGTATCACTACTTCCAGATGACCTTGGATTATAACCCCCACGGTTACCGGAAGAATTGGTATTAATATATCTGCCACCTCTTCCTGGATTTGTGGAACCCTGCGTGTTATTGAAAACCCTTACCGGCGCATTACTACCTGAATATGTATTATTAAACCTTCTGCCACTTGTTTCATTGTAATACCCTTTACGGTTGGTACTGGTGTAAGTATTCAGGTTATAAGACCTTGGACCGTTAGCCACCGGATTACGATATACTGGTTTTGGATTGATGATAATAATCGGATTGCCATAATAGTAATTTCCGAAAGGATTATTCCAGGCCCACGGACTATTATAAAACATATTGTTACCCCAGAAATTATTATAGCCCATATGTCCGTATCCCATGCCCATACCCATTCCACCCATTCCCCAACTGTTATAACCCATACCAAAACCAGGTCGGCCATACCAGGAATTGAGCATCATAGGATTGTTCCAACGGTAATCATTCCAGTAATTAAAATCATTATCAAAAGTTGACCAGCGATCACGATTCAGGCTTTTCATCCGAAGGTAGCGGCTGCTAACATCCGTATGACTATCATAAACATTATCATTCCTCTCATCACTGGTACTTACATATCCACCTCGTTCCTGACCAGGAGAATAATATACATCATCAGGCGTTTGACCAGACTTGTACATTGTACTACAACTGCTAAGGATTACAGCGGCAACTATCGGGAGTAGAATTCTGCTATTCATATTGACAGCTTTTAATTGATTTACTATGCTGAAGTTACTACATTTGCGCATTCTTTTTTGTTAAAAAGTACACACTATTTAATACAGTATTTAAGATGCTTTTGTTACAGTAACCATTGCATTAAGATTGTTAAAGATTCAATAAATGAGCAAGGAAATAACCTCCAGATCAGCAGATTACGCGCAATGGTATATTGACCTCGTTTTGAAAGGCGGGTTGGCAGATTATTCTGCAGTGAAGGGCTGTATGGTGATTAAGCCATACGGATTTGCGTTATGGGAAAACATGCGGGATCAGCTTGACAAAATGTTCAAAGACACCGGCCATGTAAATGCATATTTTCCACTTTTTGTGCCCCGAAGTTTTCTGGAAAAAGAAGAGGGGCATGCTGAAGGATTTGCGAAAGAATGTGCAGTAGTTACTCATTACCGCCTGAAAGCCAATCCCGATAAGAAGGGGGAACTGATGGTGGATCCAAATTCAAAACTGGAAGAAGAACTGATCATCAGGCCGACAAGTGAGACCGTTATCTGGAATGCTTACCGCGACTGGATTAAATCTTATCGTGACCTGCCGTTGTTGATTAATCAGTGGGCGAATGTAGTAAGATGGGAAATGCGGACAAGATTATTTCTCCGCACGACTGAATTCTTATGGCAGGAAGGTCATACAGCACATGCAACAGCGGATGAAGCTGTAGAGGAAACGGTAAAAATGTTGAATGTTTATGCTGATTTTGTGGAAGAATATATGGCATTACCCGTAATCAAAGGGGTGAAAACTATCAACGAAAGGTTTGCCGGTGCCGTGGATACCTATTGCATTGAGGCTTTAATGCAGGATGGTAAAGCACTCCAGGCAGGTACTTCGCATTTTCTGGGGCAGAATTTTTCTAAAGCATTTGATGTAAAATTTTTGAGTAAGGAAAACAAGCTCGAGCATGTTTGGGCAACATCGTGGGGATCATCAACAAGGTTAATAGGAGCGCTGGTGATGGCACACGGCGACGATCAGGGTTTGGTGCTGCCGCCAAAAATTGCTCCTTTGCAGGTAGTGATCGTACCTATTTACAAAGGTGAGGAACAGAAAAAAATGATAGACGAAAAAGTAAATGAACTGATTTTTAGTCTTAAATCGATGGGTGTTAGGGTAAAATATGACGACAGCGACAATACAAGACCAGGATGGAAATTCGCGGAACACGAATTAAAAGGTGTTCCTGTGCGCATCGCTATCGGGCAGAAAGACCTTGAAAACAAAACAGTTGAAATTGCACGGAGGGATACAAAAGAGAAACAAAGCGTTAGTTTCGATGGTCTTTCAATCTATATTGTTCAGTTGCTTGAGGAGATTCAAAAAAATCTTTTTGAAAGGGCGAAAAAGTATCGCGATGAACATATTACAATGGTGAATAGCTGGGAAGAATTTAAAACTGTTCTTAACGACAAAACCGGTTTCGTTTCTGCTCACTGGGATGGTACAACTGAAACTGAATTACAGATTAAGGAAGAATCAAAAGCAACTATCAGGTGTATACCTTTGGATAATATACAGGAAGAAGGCGTTTGTGTTTTCAGCGGAAAACCAAGTAAGCAAAGGGTTTTGTTTGCATTGGCTTACTAAGAAATATATTTTTTAATCTGCCCTGCCGGTTAAAAAATTGAAATCCTTAATAACCGTTTCAAGAAAAGGAAGTTTTTCGAGATCTTCATTGATCTGAAGGATATTTCTTGTTTTATCATACGCTTTTTCCAGCACCGCGTAATTTGTACCGGAGTCTTTTTTATACCTGTTGATCACTTCTTTCAGTAAAGAAATATCTGATTCACTCAACCTGGTAACATTAGTGAATTGAGGAACATAGGTCTCTACCGTTTCTGTAAAGATTGTTTCCCTGAAATGTGTTGCGGGACGGATACGAACCACCGTAGTACCCGCAAGCATATCACCTACACGCTGTGCTTTGGGAGAAACTGCAATTGTAACCACAGCAACAACTCCTGATCCCATCATCGTATCGATAATGCGCATTAACCAGCGAATGACGTATTGGCCAAGATTGGGTTGGTTTCCATCGAGGCTGATCACTTTTATATGTTTTACCTTTTTCCCGATACTTTGTCCGTTTAAAAAGATTTCACACAGCAACTGGTAGAATAAAATCGGCAAAAACATCATAAAACCTACCCAAAAACCTCCATTAAAGCCCCCGGTAGCATCAATAATTAATAATATGATGATGATATAAGCAATATAAATCAGCACATCAACAATGTATGCCACCATACGATCGCCAATGCCTGCCAGCTCGTATTCCAGTTCAATATTCTGAGTAGTCTGAATTTTAATCGTTTGCATCATTTGCAATTTAAGGCTAAGCCATCAAATACTGTCTCCAAAACAATTCCACTTTAATAAAATCCACAGCCATTATTAGCGTTTAATCTATTGTATTATTGTTGATTGAAATGAAAAGCACCCATAAAAAGCCATTTCATCCGCCGGGCGTTCATTTATTTCAAAATTTAAAGTTTTGCTGCGACTATGGTCTTTTTTGATGAAGGCCCGTTGGTGATTTTTTTTATATTCGTTTTTTATGCGTGAAGCCTTATTTCTGAAACTTAACCGCGATCGCTGGGATACTTATGAAAAAGAGCATTCAGAAGATCCCGATCTTTTGGCTGAACGATTTATACAGCTGACAGATGATCTCGCTTTTGCCCGCACATTTTATCCTAAAAGCAAAACGGTTTCTTATCTCAACGGTCTCGCAGGAAAGATTCACCTTGCGATATATAAGAATAAAAAAGAAAAACAAAGCCGTATTATATCATTCTGGAAATACGAACTACCATTCCTGATGGGAAGTTACCAGCGCATTTTGCTATACGCCTTTCTGTTTTTCATGTCTTTCGTATTGATCGGCGTAATGTCAGCATATTATGATGAGAATTTTCTCCGACTGATATTGGGAGATGGTTATGTGAATATGACCAACGAGAATATTGAAAATGGAGATCCTTTTGGCGTGTATAAACACCAGGATCCATTTGTTATGTTCGTGCAGATTGCATTCAATAACATTTTTGTTTCCTTCCGGGTGTTTGTAATGGGTATAATGGCAGGCGTTGGAACGATCTACGGAATGTTTTATAACGGTGTGATGCTGGGAGCATTTGAGTATTATTTTTTCTCAAAAGGACTTGGGCTTTCATCAATCCTTGTTGTATTTATTCACGGTACGCTGGAAATTTCAGCGATAATAATTGCAGGAGCAGCCGGAATGATATTAGG
>JANPJC010000362.1:0-2533 GCA_031425315.1 Chitinophagales bacterium | reverse complement strand
GACAGCGCTTTGTAGCCAATACTGGTAATTTCAACAGACACCTCATCCTTACCTTCATAACTGAAAGTAAACCAGCCGTCAGCATCTGTAATTGTACGGCTGCTGCCAGCAAATAAGACAGTAGCATTCGGGATCGAACCTGCAACATCCTTATCCCTGACTTGTCCTTTAAATACGTAAACCTGTGCATTGGAAATCATAGACTGCAGGATCAAACCTGCGAATAGTAACAGTGTTGTTTTTTTCATAACTGTTTTTGTTTGGCTGGCGCGGTTTGTCTCACTAAACCGGCCGGGTTCACAAAAACAGGAAAGGAGAGGAGTGAGGCTCTTACCTTCCCTGCGCAGGCATTACCCTGATCAGGTTCTACGGGTTTAATCTCAGCCGTCTCGTTTTAAACAAGACTAGCACCCCGGGAACTTTTTTGAAAAGTATTTTTACTTCTCAGGCGGTAAAATTAGGAAATTTTTGAAACACTGTAACATTAGTCCCGTTCAATCGTATCATTTAAAAAACTGACGATATGAAGAAAGTATTAGCAATGGCCATTTTTTGCAGCCTGGCTTTGATTACAACCGCTCAAAAAACTATTATTAATGATCCTTATGTTACTGAACGGAATGTTAAAAGCTTTTCCGGTATTTCCGTTTCGGGTTCAATTGATTTGTTTTATTCCCCGGATAGCGAAACAAAGGTTTTAGTGAGTTCTTCGGAGAAAGAATTTCTGGATAGAATTGAAACCTACGTAAAGAATGATATTTTGTATATTAAAATCAAAGATAAAGATGGATGGAATTTCAGCTGGGGCAACCGCAGACTCCGGGCTTATGTATCTGCTCCTGCGGTTTCAAGTATTGACGCTTCTGGTTCAGGAAATGTACGGGTCGAAGGCAAGCTGAAAACAGAAACATTGAGATTCAATTCGTCGGGCTCAGGCAATGTGGAAGCAAGTATTGAAGTGGACAAATTGATCTATGAGCATAGCGGCTCCGGGAATGCAAATTTTTCAGGAACAGCAGGGAAGGCAGAAATTGAAACAAGCGGATCAGGAAATTTTATCAGCCCGTCATTGGTGATGGAAAAATGTGAGATAGATGCAAGCGGCTCGGGCAATATAGAGATTACAGTGAACAAAGAATTGTCTGCTGAAACAAGTGGTTCGGGAAACATCAGATTGAGGGGAGAGGGATTAATATCAAATTTGTCCACTTCAGGCAGCGGGAAAATAAAACGTGTATCCAAATAGTTTGATTGTTATAAACTGGTATTTATCATTTTAAATTGAAAGCATTAATTGTGTTGTTATGAAAAAGTTGATTGTTTGCTGCTTAATGATTGTGGCGTTCACCCATGCCATTGCACAGGATGAAAAAGTTGTTGTAAATGACCCTAATGCGAGTGTGCGAAATGTTTCAGGATTTTCGCAGATTTCTGTCAGTGGCGGTATTGATCTTTATTTATCACCTGACAACAACGAAGTTGTAGTAGTAAGTGCAAATGAAGAAAAATACCGGGACAGAATTGTTACACGAGTTGTCGACAACCGCCTTGAAATTTATTTTGATAATAAGGGATTTTCACGTTGGCCCTCTAATATGAAGCTTAAGGCATATGTATCATTTAAAAGTTTAAACAGATTAAAAGCAAGCGGCGCTTCCGACGTATTCGTTAATGGTGTTATTAAGGCTGAAAATTTTGAACTTGAACTTCATGGTGCCAGTGATTTTAAAGGCGCGATGGAAGTTGGATCGCTTGATATCAGGCAAAGCGGAAGTTCTGATTCGCGGATCAGTGGCAAAGCGGAAAAAATAAAAGTTGATGTGAGCGGCGCCAGTGATATGAAAGGTTACGAGTTCGAAGTGAATTATTGTGATGCGGAAGCATCAGGAGCATCTGATATACAGATTACTGTGAATAAGGAGTTGTCTGCAAGAGCGTCTGGTGCAAGTGATATCAATTACAAAGGTGCGGGGATGATCAGAGATATTAAAAGCAGTGGGGCGAGTAGTGTGTCCCGGAAAAATTAGTGAGCAGTAAGCAGTAAGCAGTGAGCAGGGAGCAGCCGATACCTTTTTTGCATGGCGGAAATTAATGAGTTTACATTTTTTATAGTATTAAATCCATGTTGATGTAGAACGATTTTTTTGGCCGCGGAGTTGAGCGGAGCATTTGAGTTTAACGGAGTTAATAGCCAATACACACAGAATCGCTGTTTATCATTTACGAATTATTCATTAATGTGCGCTCTCCGCTTATCTCAAAACCTCCGCTAACCTCAGTGGCCTGTATTGAGAAATCTGACATTTTCTCGAAAACGATTTTTTAGTTTTTATACAGCTTTTTTCTTTCTTGGAATATCTCTACTTCCGAACCTTCTGCAAGCATAACTGTACTGGGCGCCTGGTTGTTAAGAACTGAAAACTGAGGCCCGTAGAGCGATCCGAAATCAACATCAATGACATAACGCTTTACAGGGTAAAGTTGCCAGGAAGGATGCAGCAGGTGATATTCAGTTGAGCATTTACTGTCAATT
>JANPJC010000361.1:0-4985 GCA_031425315.1 Chitinophagales bacterium | reverse complement strand
CCTGTACTCTTTTTCTTCAAAATCCTGTTTATTCATTTCTGACTTTTGCGGGATGGGCAAGGTAATAAAAAGCTTCATTATTTCCCTATTTTAATCAGGCACATTTGATCTGAATATTAAATTACTACGGGCTATTTGAATGCCACATTTTTAAATTATTATATGTCTCTTAATTTCATTTACGGCACTTCAAAAAACCGCAATAGATTTTTTTACGGTCATACCTCAATAGTCAGATCATCAAATTGATTGAAAAAAACGTCAGCACCTCATAATCCTTTCTATACAAACTTCAGGAAAGCCGTGGAAAGATCGGGCAAACTGCCCCCTTTTTACACACCCCCAGCTGCCGTTTTGAGAACTTTGTAATATGACGCCACGTTAACCAAATTGCATAAACGCGCGGATTACTTTAACAGATGAACACACATCCAGACACTGTTAATTAGGCAATGAGCTGTGCACAGCGACATAGGTCGTTTCCTTATATTTGCCGATTAACATGCTGATTTATGAAGATATTGATGGTGTGCCTGGGGAATATTTGCAGAAGTCCTCTCGCAGAAGGCATTTTAAAAGATAAAATTAAATCTGCCGGTTTGAATTGGACAGTGGAAAGTGCCGGAACTAACGGCCTGCACGACGGCGAGGCACCACACCGACTATCGCAAAAGGTGGCGAAAATGAATGGAATTGACATCTGTACCCAGCTGTCAAGGCGTATGACCCCTTCCGACTTTTACAAATTTGATATGCTATATGCGATGGCGGCCGATGTAGTGGATGAAATGAAATGGATTGCCGGAAAAGAATTTAATCCTGCAAAAGTTGATCTTTTGATGAACCTTGTATATCCGGGTCGTAATCTCGATGTGCCCGATCCCTGGTATGGCGGAGAAGATGGCTATTATAAAGTGTATGATCTGATCAATCAGGCCTGTGACAATCTAATCCTTCATCATTCTAAGCGGCAGACACACAACTCTGCGCTCTAATTATTTACTTATCACCCTTCCTTTAAATACAGTCTTCCAAACAAAATGAAACCAAGTCTGCCGCAAGGAACCCGTGATTTTTCGCCCGCTGTTGTGTACAAGCGCCAGTATATCTTTCAAATTATCCGTAATATTTTCACCAGGTATGGTTTTCAGCCGCTGGAAACACCTGCAATGGAAAATCTCGAAACCTTGATGGGAAAGTATGGAGACGAAGGCGACCGGCTTATTTTTAAAATTTTAAATAACGGGCTTGATCATGAGAAAAAAATAGACCTCGCCCGTTTGGAATTTGAAAAGGTGCTGGAAGGAAAAAACGTTAAGGCAATTACAGAAAGGGCGCTGAGATACGACCTCACGATTCCTTTCGCCAGATATGTTGCCATGAATCACGGGCAACTGGTATTCCCGTTCAAGCGGTTCCAGATTCAGCCGGTTTGGCGCGCCGATAGTCCTCAGAAAGGGCGTTACAGAGAGTTTTATCAATGTGACGCAGATGTGGTTGGTAGTAAATCACTCTTCAACGAAGTGGAACTTGCCTGCATATATATGGAGGCCTTTAAAGCTTTGGGCATTCCGGTTGAAGTGAGAATCAATAGCCGGAAAATGCTGGGCGCATTGGCCAGTGCATGCGGAGGTAATGATCAACTGACAAACATTACTGTAGCCATCGACAAACTGGATAAAATTGGTCTGGATAAAGTGAAGATTGAACTGGAACAAAGGGGATTGATGGCGGAACAGATTAACATCATTGAAAAATATCTTTTAATCAATGGAAGTACATCTGAAAAGTTACAACAGGTAGAAGAATTGCTGGGAAGAGAAGAGTTGTGTCAACAGGCACTTGCAGAATTCAAATATATTCTTGACTACAGTTCTTCCTTTCCCGAACCGGATAGCCTGCAAATTGATTTCACACTGGCAAGAGGATTAAACTATTACACAGGGATTATTTTCGAAGTGAAAGCGATTGGTGTACAAATGGGCAGTATCGGTGGTGGCGGCCGATACGACGACCTTACAGGATTATTCGGTGTTCCCAATATTCCGGGCGTTGGCATTTCATTCGGCGTAGATCGTATTTATGATGTTATGGAAGAATTGAAATTGTTTCCCGAATCAGTACTTACCGGTTCGCAGCTTCTTTTCTTTAACCTTGGCGAGCAGGAAAGCAAAACTGCATTTCAGATCCTTCAAATGGTTCGTTCAAAAGGGATTGCAGCAGAAATTTTTCACGAAACGGCGAAGTTTGACAAACAATTCAAATATGCAGAGAAGAAAAATATTCCCTTCATTGTAATTATTGGCACCCGGGAGATGGAAGAAGGTAATGTTGTTGTCAAGGAATTGGCCACCGGCACACAGACAACGATGCAGGCATATCAACTTTTAGATTTTATCAGTAATAAATGATAAGAAATAACGACTCAGCATAATTCGTAAATAACAGCTGCACCCTGGCCAACGCCCACACACATTGTAGCAAGTCCAAGCCTTGTTTTTCGTTTACGCATCTCATTCAGGAGTGTAACTGATATCCGCGCCCCGGAGCAACCCAGCGGATGACCGAGAGCAATCGCACCGCCATTAACATTAACTATGGCAGGATCAAGTTGTAGTTCATTCATGCATGCAAGTGACTGCGCGGCAAAGGCTTCATTCAATTCGACTAATTCAATATCTGAGATTTGCAAGCCAGCCCTTTTCAATGCTTTTTGGGTTGCAGGAACCGGCCCGATACCCATTATTGAGGGATCAACTCCTGCAACAGCTGTGGCAATAATACGAGCCATCGGTTTCTTGTTTACACGTTTTAACCCCTCTTCAGAAACCAGTAAAAGTGCGGCTGCCCCATCATTTATACCTGAAGAATTACCGGCCGTAACTGTACCATCAGCAGCAAATGCCGGCTTAAGGCTCGCCAGTTTTTCCATTGATGTAAGTCTTGGATGTTCATCTATTGTTACAACACCCGCCTTATTGCCCGTGTTTACAGGAATAATTTCAGAATCCCACTTACCGGCAGCTAAAGCTGAAGCATATTTTTCCTGTGATTTTAAGGCAAATTCATCCTGTTTGTTGCGGCCGATTTTCCATTGCCTTGCCACATTTTCAGCTGTTTCGCCCATACTGTATGGATGATATAATGCAGATAGATTTCCATTGACAAAGCGCCAGCCTAATGTGGTATCATATATTTCGGTTTTACGCGAAAAAGCCTGATCAGATTTACCTATAACAAAAGGCGCCCGGCTCATACTTTCAGTTCCTCCTGCTATAATGAAATCACCATCCCCGGCAGCCAAAGCCCTTGAACCATCCATGATAGCCTGCATTCCTGAAGCGCAAAGGCGATTGACTGTTGTACCTGCCACAGTAACAGGTAGTCCGGCCAGCAGGGATGCCATACGTGCAACATTCCTGTTATCTTCTCCAGCCTGGTTAGCCGCCCCGGCAATTACATCTTCAATCCATTCGGGATCTACGTCTGGACTGCGCTGCAGTAAACCTTTTATGACTCCAGCCAGCAAATCGTCGGGCCTCACAGAACTTAAAAGTCCCCCGTACCTGCCAATAGGTGTTCGAACCCCGTCAATCACGTAAACTGCTTTCATAAATCAAATATAAAGATGTTGCTCCTGATTAATTTCCGATTTGAAACACCGGCACAGAGCCTGTCCAGAATCAGGCTGGTATTGGCTCTTAACCCATCCAGGCCAAAAAACCGCTTCAAAACCTTACCTTCGCGCCATGAAAGTAGCGGCTCAGCGAAATATCCGCCATCTAAGTCTTGAAGAACTTACTGAGTTTTTCGAAAGCATTGGGGAAAAAACGTACAGGATCAACCAGGTTTGGGAATGGCTTTGGCAAAAGCATGCATTCAGTTTTGCAGATATGACCAACCTGTCAAGAGAACTCCGCCAACATCTTGGCGATAATTTCAGTTTTCCCGCCTTAACCACTGATGAAGTACAGTATAGTCAGGATGGTACTGTAAAGTCAAGGTTCAAAACTCATGACGGGCATGCCGTAGAAGGCGTTTTAATTCCAACAGCTTCAAGGTATACTGCCTGCGTTTCGTCGCAGATTGGCTGCAGCCTGAGCTGCAAATTTTGCGCTACGGGTTATATGGAGCGCAAACGTAATTTAACCTTCGACGAGATCTATGATCAGGTGGTAATGATCAATCAGCAAAACATGAAAATCATCGGCAAAAAATTGTCGAATATCGTTTTCATGGGAATGGGGGAACCCTTGCTGAACTACAGGAATGTTATCCAGGCAATAGAAAGAATTACTTCTGCAGATGGATTAGGCATGAGCCCTAAAAGAATTACTGTATCCACTGCAGGCGTGGCAAAAATGATTGCACAACTCGGAGATGATAAAGTAAAATTCAAACTGGCGCTTTCGCTGCACGCAGCAAACGATCGCAAGCGTAATGAAATTATGCCGATCAATGAAACCAATAACCTGCAGTCATTGGTTGATGCGCTGAATTATTTCTATAAGAAAACTGAAAGTGAAATCACTTTAGAATACATATTATTTGATCAGTTTAACGACAGCAATGAAGATGCGGATGAGTTGATCAAAATATTCCGCCAGATTCCCGCTGACCTGGTGAATATCATTGAGTACAATCCGATTGATGGCGCGAAGTATAAAAAACCATCTGAAGAAAGGACCGCGGCATTTATGGAATACCTGGAAAAAAACCGGGTAAATGCAAGATTGAGAAAAAGCAGGGGAAAAGATATTGACGCAGCCTGCGGACAGTTAGCCAACAAATCCGGTGAAAACGGCACAAAGGATCTCGATGTTGAAAAAGTTCAAGAAGCTCCCGCTCACAAACGGGAAGAAGAGAACGAACCAGATAAGGCTTTCCATCAGCGCCAGGTGGTAGCCCGGGCTACCACTTACAGAAAACCAAATAGCGGTGGAAATGAAGCTTACAAAAAAGGTCCGCGTACAAAAGGAAAAAAC
>JANPJC010000360.1:0-1511 GCA_031425315.1 Chitinophagales bacterium | reverse complement strand
AAATTCCATCATTGCAAGCTTACCGGTTACTTCTTCCAGGCCGGTCATACTCAACGTTTTTACTGCCGGAATATTCAATGAATGCTCCAAAGCATATTCAACAGTTACAGCGCCGTGAAACTGCCGATCATAATTTTCAGGTGCATATCCTGAAAAATTTACCGGCACATCATTTAATACCGTCTTGGGTGTAATCAGGCCATTATCCATAGCCAGGCCGTAAATCAAAGGCTTTAATGTACTACCAGGCTGCCTGATCGCCATCGCACCATTCACCTGTCCGGCATCAATTGTATCATTAAAATCGCCTGAACCAACATAAGCCAACACCTCATGTGTTTCATTATCCATTACCATCACTGCGGCATTGTGAATACTGTTGAGTTTTATAGTGCGTACATAATCTTCAACTATCTGCCGGGTTTTATGCTGCAGATGATAATCGATAGTGGAGGCAATATTGACTTTTCCCGTCCGCTTTAATTTAAGGGCGAGATGAGGTACAAGTCTGGGCACTTCACGGCGGTAAGCTTCAAGCGGTTCATTTATCGCATCAGCAATGTCGGCAGTAGAAAAAACTTTTTCTTTTGCGAAGCGCCTTAGCCATTTATTCCGTTGTTCAATGATGACCGGATTCGACTTTCCCATTACTAATGATGAGGGTCGGTTAGGAATGATTGACAATGCCGTGATCTCTGCAAGCGAAAGATGATCGGGCTGCTTGCCAAAATAGATAACACTTGCAGCTTTAATCCCTTCAATATTTCCACCGTAGGGTATCCTGTTGAGATACATCAGGAGAATTTCTTCTTTTGAATACTTCCATTCCAATTGAAATGCCCGGAACATCTCTTTACACTTGTTGCCAAAACTCCTATCCTTCGGTTCCATCATCCTTGCCACCTGCATGGTAATCGTACTGGCCCCTGAGGTTCTTTTGAATTGAAGAAAATTATTGTAGGCAGCACGTAACAGTGCAAATGGGTTTACACCGGGATGACTACTGAAGTGTTTATCTTCTTTAAACAGAATTGCCTTCGCCAGCTGCGGCGTTACTTCATGGGCATCTGTTTTCATTCGCCATTTTTCATCAGCAGTTAAAAAGGCATGAATCACTTCTCCCTTGTTATCCATCACTGTTACAGAATAACCCATTCTATCTGGCAAAGGGTATAAAAAATTCAGCAGAACAAAAATGACAAAAAGAATGAACGCTGAAAAAATCAGGCGCATAAAGATTCTTAAAGGGCGATATGGGATCAGGGGTTTAGGCATTTTTGCAGTCATCTGCAATGGTTAAAATACAGTTTAATATGCGGTTTTACAAGAATGGTACGACATTAATTTATTGCCTGCCCTCAAAGAAAATCTTGTTGTCCTCCCACAACATACAGATTATCAAACCTGGGTTTTCCACAAACAAAGCAGGGCTGCTCAGCGCCGTAGGAATTAAAAAAGTACAAAATCGTTCAATTCAACCACTTCCACCAAAAACTGTCTTTCAAATATTT
>JANPJC010000359.1:0-7364 GCA_031425315.1 Chitinophagales bacterium | reverse complement strand
AAAATAATTCGCTTAGGCGACAGCGATAGTATATAATCGTAATACTGTTTTTGATTATCAGCGTTAAGATAAAGTGTCACGGTATCAATATCATTCCATGGCACCTGTTCCGTTTCTATTCCAACACCCAGGGCCACCGCTTTTTTCTTACCTATCGCTCTTACGGTATTACCTTTTGCTTTCAATTGCCGGATAGCGAGATAACTATATCGACCTGCATTTTCGGATGCACCCATTACCAATGTTGTTTTCGATTCCATGCTATATATTTTTATTTCAATTTTTTCAGAGTAAAGTGAATAAGTGAATATGTCAATTGGTGAATCAATATCAATCGCATAATTTACTAGTTGTTTTAAAACACATCACCATGTGTCGTCCTGATTAATGCATTTATTAAACGCGGGAAAGGTTTTAATGTCTTAACAAAAATATTAGTCATGAATGGCTTTCCAAAAAACGACTGAATCAGGCGGCCTGTTTTCAGCCTTGCTGCAAACCGTTGTTCCCATTGCTCAGTATACATTTTTTCCATTATCTCACGGGAAATATTGCCATTGAGAAAATCATGAATAATTCCAGAAGAAAGTTTTGCAGCGTTCATGGCCATACTCATTCCATTGCCACACAGCGGAGCAATCATACCTGCGGCATCTCCAAGCATTAATATATGCTGATGAATAACAGACTTCCTGGCGAAACTAACCTGCGAAATGACCAGCGGCTCCGCATATAGTTTCTCCATATTGCTGAAAATTTCTTTCAGACGTGGATTTCGAAATAATACTGAACGCTCCATTTCTTCAATACTGTTATTATTTTTTTTCAGATTTTCTGCAGTAGTGAGATAACAACAGCAATACTTTCCATTTTCAATGCGGGATATACCACAATATCCATTTTCGAAATTGTGTAACGCAATTGTATCTTCTGGAAGATTTGCTTTCACGTGGTACTTTACTCCAATATAGTTATTCAGTTTATTGGCTTTTTCTGCTATGAAAGGCCTTTTCCATTTGATATCCAGATTAGATCTTTTTCCGAAACTTCCTGCACATACTCTGCTACGTATGTTAAACTTTCCGGCATTCACCACAAACTCACCATTAGCAAAAACTGTATCAGTGACCTTGCAATTTTCAAAAATTTTTACTCCTTTCTGGTTTGCTGTTTCAGCCAACGTATAATCCAGCGTGTACCTGCTGATGCCGAACCCGCCCAGCGGTAATTTTTGCCTGATCGTTGTGCCCGATGGCGAGGTAACGATCAAATTTGAAATTATAGGAAGTGACATAGCAGTTAGTGGAACACCAAGGCTTTCGAGAAAATTCCATGATTCCAGACTGATATATTCACCACATACTCTATGAAAAGGATAAGACTCTTTCTCAACTAAGATTACCTTATGTCCTGAAGTTGCAAGAAGAATTGACAGTGAAAGTCCTCCAAGTCCTCCACCGATGATGCATACATCGGCATCCAACTCAATATTTGAATGCGAATTGTTTTCTGTTGACTCAGCCATGATGTTTCTTTTTTATTCCTGTTACCAACCATCGAAATGCCCATTGCCATTTGATATCATATTGCCACTCATTGCCTTCTTTTAATGATGTATTCATTTGTGCCAGGAGCTCAGATTTGTGAAAACCTCTTTGTACACTAATTGGCGCATCATTTTTTACAAGATATGATCTGGATAAAACGGATGTCAGAAGTTTAATTGAATAATATGCGAGTGGATGCCTTTGTAAATCGTTTACGAAAAAGCCGGTTGTTGCATTCTTCTTCATCCAGTCAAAAATTTCGGCTAATCCTTCATCAGTGAAATGGTGGCAAAAGAGAGAAGAGAAAATTATATCTGGCTTTGATGCAAAATCGGCATTTTTATAATCTGCACAAATCCATTTTACATTTCTAATCTCCTGGCAGTTTGCTTTAGCATAATCAATACATTCTTTTTTGAGATCAATACCAATCAGATTGATATTGATTCCATTTTTTTCGGCATAGCTATATATTGCTTTGAGATTATCGCCACCACCACAACCAATTTCACAAACACTTATCTGCTTTTTATCGCCAATACATTTTTTAAAACCTTTGATAGTGATTGCATGTCCACCAAGAAAAGAATTGATCACTTCAAGTTCCTGCATGTTTTTTCTGATATCCGCAAAAGGAATATCATCTCTATCGAGGAATTCTTTTTGGTTGGATCTGCGTGAAAAATTCAATGCGGAAAGATTAAAGTAAAATTTAGGAAGATACAGACTCTGCTGTAAATGTTTCAAGGGTCAAACCCGGTCCAAATGCAATGCCCATTATTTTGTGCTCCTGTTCGAAGCTGATTTTCTGCAGAATTTCTTTTAATACAAAAAGAATAGTGGGTGAAGACATATTTCCGTATTGCTTTAAAACATTGTAGCTGGGTGCTAAAGCCGTTGAATTGATCTCCAGACTATGTTCGACTGCTTCCAGAATTCTTTTACCACCGGGATGTATGCACCAGTCGGTAATATCCGACTGGTCGAGTCCATTTTTATCTAATGCCCGTTCCACCATGCCATTAATATCTTCCTCTATAATATCAGGCACATATCCACTTAAAGTCATTAAGAAACCAGTAGATGAAAGTTCCCATGACATATCTTTTTTTCCTTTGGGAATTATTTCAGAATAAAATTTGCCGAGTTTAACGCCCGGTCCGGCAGTTTCATCCGCAACCATTAATATGGCGGCTGCGCCATCGGCAAAAAGCAATGAGGATGCGAAATTATCAAATGAAGGTTCTCTCTGGAAATGAAGCGTGCATAATTCGGTACAAACAATCAAAACTTTTGCATCTTTATCAGCACTGCAAATTGCATCACCCATTTTCATGGCATGAATGGCCGCATAGCAGCCCATAAAATTTACTGAAGTACGTTGGATATTTCGGGGTAAATCCATCAATTCTATCACGTGTAGATCAAGCCCGGGAGCACTCATACCTGTACAGCTTACAGTGATCAGGTGAGTAATTTCATTTGAAGTGCGATGGTCAAGGCACTTACGTATAGCGTCAACCGAAAGTGGTGCAGCATACCTGTTATACCAGGTCATTCGCTGCTCAAGTGAAGGGAACGGTTCAAGATTTTCAGTTTGGGGATAGAATTTCCATTCCGGTAAAGGTTTGCTGTAATCAGCAATAACTGAATATCTGGATTCGATCCCGCTCTGCCTATACAAAAATCTTAATTTTCGATGCTCGGCTTCAGGTAAAGCATAAACCTTCTGCATAAATGACATTATATCATTTTGCTCGTGTTTGAACTGAGGAACTGCTGTTGCAATGGAAACTATTTTACTCAATTGTCCTCCAGATTAATAAAATGATAAAAGCTGCAGAAGTGCATACAGAGGCTATAACATTCAATTTCATGGTATGGTTATAGTCAGCAGCAAAATTATTATGCCACACTTCGGCTGCCCATTTCATAAAGTATACGAGAACGGGTAGTAGTAAGGTTGTTAACATCAAAAATTGAGGAACGGAACCATCATTGCGGAAGAAAAAGTATAAACAAAACATGGCCAGACTGTATACAATTGCTGAGAAAACGAATGTCCCCCTATAGCCCAGTAAGTAACTGATTGTTTTTACACCATCGTTTAGGTCAGCCTGGTGTTGATAAATTTGCGTCAGCGGGTAGAAACCACCAATAAGCAAGCTGGAAGCTATTGCCGGAAGGAAAGGGAATTTAAACGAAAGTGTTGGACCTGATCCACAGTAAACCAAAATAAATGTAAACGCGCCCTGAAATATTACCACTGTAATATAACCTATGATTGGAAATTTTTTCAACCGGATGCCCCTGAAACTGTATGCGTGGGATATGAGTATGTAGCTTAATATACCCAACGCAAGCCAGTAGCTGATAATAAGGCCCAGCAAAACTGCCGCTGCATCCATGATCACGGTCACATAATAAAGTTGTTGTGTAGGTTGTAACGGCTTTTGAATGCCACCTATCGGGGTGTCGTCTCTGTCCATAAACGAATTGTAACCGTTACTTG
Organism: Chitinophagales bacterium; assembly: GCA_031425315.1. GTDB lineage: Bacteria > Bacteroidota > Bacteroidia > Chitinophagales > Chitinophagaceae > Pollutibacter. The sequence continues at coordinate 3,305 of JANPJC010000359.1, read as the reverse complement.
CGGGATACACCAGGAAATGCAGGATAAAAAAGATGAGTGATGCGTTTATCCACTGTATCTGCTCCTGAAGCGCCAGCGCGAAGAAAAAAACCGGCATTAGAAAAAATGAAAAATGGAACCTGAGTAATTGCAGGGTTGATTTTTTCAGCATTCTGTTTTTCTTTTTTTCTGGTTGAAGTATAAAGTAGCTACTCTTTTACAAAATTTTATCTCCTAAAATCTTTTGTCTGATTGAGCGGCTGAGTGACTGAAGTGTGATATCATTATCGTTGTCGCGTCTTACACTAACCGGAGCACGCCATTGAGTTCCTTTCCGGTCGTGTACATAAAAATCGCATTGAAACACTGCTGTCTTCACTGATTTGGTATCCACATCGTAAGTTGGATACGAACCATAAAAAACGCTATACATGTTTCCATTATAATGTGCCTGCTCCTGGATACCAGTCATCTCTCCGAGGTATGTTAAAACCAAAGCAGCATCATAACCCTCATTTTCAATTTTTGCTCTCAGGTTTGCCGTGTCTTTTCTGATATCACCGGGGAAATTGACATGAGCTACATGAAACGGATAGCCTCTTTCCTTAAATTCTTTCGCTACTGCATCTTCTATTTTTTTTTGATAGATCGGCTGTTCAACCAATGTAAGTACAAGAATTTTTTTGTAGTCTTTTCTTACATAACCCGGAGCAATAAAATCGGGAGATGCGGTTGTTGTTTTTGAGCTGCTGCAACTTCCCCCGATTATTAGGCCTAATGCTACGATCACCATAAAACACCTGTTCATAAATACCATTTTTTTCATCCGTTAGATAATTTGCTTCAAATATATCGAATTGAACCAGCCCGCAGCTGGATTTTGTCTCCAGGAAAGGATAATATCAAAATAATTAATAATGTAAATTATTTCGGCAGACAACCTTTGCGTTGTTAAGTAACTATGCCAAAAAGCGGTAATATTTATAATGGGTGTTTAGAATTTTGACTGGAATTTATGATAGAAGACAATAATCTTTGATGCATCAGAGTATTAATTATTTTTTGGTAGAAAGCGGCCGTATGCGGTTGAAAAAATCTTTGTGAAATTTGAAATTTCAGGGCATGGTTTTTTGTTTACTCTTTACTTTTGTAGACGCGATTGCCAATTCTATTTTAATTTTCAGTTAGCCTTTACTGTTACTAAATATCCCTTGCCATGAAAAAACTTTTACTTGTATCCGCATTACTATTATTTCAACTTTTCAATCTCGCTGCGCAACAGAGATTTGCTGATAATTCAATATCAGACGAATCGACCGATGCCATTCACATTGATTACTATATGCTGGAAAGCATCAACGGTACAAATGGAACCTATGCTGCAGAATGGTACAAACATCCATCAGTAAAATCATTCGCATTTACTTCCAGGGACAAATCAGATTTAAGGAAAAACGGAACAGTTGTTGGATTCAACCAATATGGCGACACGCAATTTGTCAGCAACTATCAACGAAACCAGTTGAATGGCGAATGGAAATCATGGTATCATAGCCGTGTGCGATGCGATTCCGGGCGGATGGTAAGGAATGCGCCCGATGGAGAATGGAAAGGATGGTATCCTAACGGGCAACTCAAATTTGTGTATCACTTTAATGCCCGGAAATTAGCGGCATTAAAAGACGAATTGAGACGCCAGCCCAAAACAAAGTTTTTTACGATCGCTTCCAAACCACCGGAAATTGCTGCACAGTATTATAATGCCGGAAGAATTTTTGGTCACAAGTCGGAGCAACCAAGAAGTTTGTTTTTGTCAAAACAAATTAACCATACTCCCCACACAGCAGTAATGCTTAAAAACCTGGTTGACTATAATACCTCAGCAGGTGATAATACTGGTTACATGCCTCCTTTTACAGAAGGGTTGTTGCATGGCGACTTCGTCGAATATTTTGAAAATGGAAAGGTTAAAAAGAATGGAATTTACCTTAACGGATTACGCGAAGGTATGTGGGAAGAATATAATACTGCAGGGATCAAGGCCGTGGGGACTTACCGTCATGGATATCCAAATGGAGAATGGAGGTACTACGACGAGAAGGGAAAATTATTGCGATGGAAACGTTTTGATTCCAAAGGCCGTTTGTCAGAGTCGTATGAATTTGAAAAGAGAAACAGCCAGGGCCTGCTTGGAGGCTCTTAGCTAACAGGTAAATCTTGTAATAATCATTTCGCTGTGTACCAGCTCAAATAAATAATCACTTTCTGGGAAGGTGTTGTTTTCTGTACTCGCCTGGGGTGCAGCCATGTATCTGTTTGAATTGTCTTGAAATGTTATTGGTAAGGTTGAAGCCGGAGTCAATCGCTATCTCAGAAATGGTTTTATCTGTTTCAAGTAAACGCTGCGAAAATTTCTGCATCCTGAGTTTGAAAATGTATTTGTAAATACTGGTGCCCGTGACTTCCAGAAATCTTTTCTCAAGCGAACGCCTTGATATTACCACCTGATTCAAAACATCAGGAACGCTAAGATTATTTTCAAGGTTTTTGTGAATGTAATTTAATGCCGAAGCAATATGCGAGTCGCTGGCGGAGGCAATATCTGTAGATTGCCTTGTGACAATATATGTTGGCATCACCATTGCATTCTGCGGTTTTTTTACTTTACCCTGTATCATGAGGTCCATCAGCCGCACAGCCTCGTAACCACCTTTTTCGATTACAACATACAATGGCAAGGGCATATCCCTTTCAGCAAACGCTGAATAATTTCTACGCGAAACAACATCCCGATGGTTTTATCAGCCGCGAAATCTGGGGGCAAACCGGCAAGGATTGTTTTCATCGATATGATCCCACGAGTACCGGTCCCAATCTTATTCCCTGGAGCGAGCTGGCCTATTATCAGCAGTTTGGTGATCTTGGTAGAATACATAAAATATTTCCTGTACTGTGCGGATATTATCAATGGCTGCGCCTTAACCGTACCTGGCAGGATGGTTCGTATTGGTCGAGTGGATGGGGAACAGGAATGGATAATCAGCCCCGTGTACCCAAACAATACAATCCTATTTTTTCACATGGCCACATGACCTGGCTCGATACCTGTTTGCAACAGTTGTACATAGGAAAAATTTTGGTTGAATTTGGTTTCCAGGCCGAGCGTTGGCAGGAAATTGAAGACATAGAGGAGGAGACTAAATTCCTGAAGAAGTTTATAAGAGAAAAATTATGGGATCCTAAAACTTCATTTTTTTATGATAGATATGCTGATGGCTCCCTGGGCACATTAAAAAGCATTGGTGCCTATTGGGCATTATGGACAG
>JANPJC010000358.1:0-39890 GCA_031425315.1 Chitinophagales bacterium | reverse complement strand
AAATATTTCGGCATTTTTTGTGTTGAAAACAATCGGACCTGCAGCCGGATGCGCAGAATATACTTTGTCGCCCCATGTTGGCAGCAGCCCCATATAGAGCCCCAGCTCATTTGCTTTGTTCACTATAAAATCAACATGTTCAAAATATTTCTCATTGGGTTTTTCAGGCGACAAATCCAAAAACGGCAAATCCCCATAACTGTTGGGAACCCTAAGTCCATCATTTTCAGCTAATACGACTGCCTGTATCACAGTAAAACCCTGGCTCGCTCTTTTTTTCAGGTATTCTGTCGCCTCTTCTCTATTTAAACGATGGAAAAGCTCCCAGGCTGTGTCGCCCAGCCAGATGAAAGGCTTGCCATTTGAGTTTTCAATAAATCGTCCGTTCTTGCTCACTGTAAGGCGCTGTGCCTGTGTAATAATGGAAATAATTAATAAAATGGCAAGTGTTGAAATATTCCGAATCATATCCTTATTTATTTTCCTGATTGAAGAAACTACCTGATCTGCAACATTTTAAAATTTAAGTCGGCGCTACCTTACATTCGATTGCAACTTATTTAAGATCTGCAAGATTGTTGACAATTTCAACGGGTATTTTTAGCTCATTTCCCTAACTTTGCACCGCAATTGAAAGAAGTCCTGAGAATTGCAATTTCAGGCGCTTTCTGGATTACTTACACCTAATTTTTACCATGGCAGGCCAGTTAAAAGAGGTTAGAAACAGGATCAAATCGGTTCAGTCGACTCAGCAGATTACAAAAGCAATGAAAATGGTGAGTGCTGCAAAGCTCAGGCGCGCCCAGGATGCTATCGTCCAGATGAGGCCTTACGCCCGCAAACTGCAGGATATGCTGAGTAATATCGTGAGTAATGTGGAAGGTGGTGATTCAGGTATGCAGCTTGCAGTGGAAAGGCCGGTGGAAAAAGTATTGATGATTGTAATAACCAGCGACAGAGGTCTTTGCGGAGCATACAACGCGAACATTCAGAAACTGGCTAAGTTAACTATTGAAGAGAAGTATGCAGCCCAAATGAAAAAGGGTAATGTGACCATTTGGGGTATCGGTAAAAAGGGCTGTGAATTTTTTCAAAAAAGAGGGTACAATGTAAACACCGCCTATCGTGAAACTTTCATGCGCCTCAGTTTTCCTAATGTTCAAACATGCGCCCAGGCGGCTGTTGCTGCTTTTCAGGCACGCGAATTTGATGTGGTGGAACTGGTTTACAGCGAATTCAGAAATGCAGCTACCCAGATTTTTAAAGTAGAAAGATTTCTCCCGATACCTAAATCTGCGCCAGAAGAAGGAAAAAAAGCCACTAAAGCAGATTTTATTTTTGAACCGGCCATTGATGTGCTGATTGCTGAACTCATGCCAAAAATTCTGAATACTCAATTGTTTAAAGCAGTGCTGGATGGCAATGCTTCTGAACATGGTGCCAGAATGACTGCCATGGATAAAGCCTCCGAAAATGCCAATGAGCTGTTGAAAGCGCTCAAGATTTCTTATAACCGCGCCCGTCAGGCGGCTATTACAACAGAACTGTCAGAAATCGTTAGTGGCGCAGCAGCACTGCAGGGTTAATAGCTTGTGGATAGCCTTTCACCGCAAAATGCTGTTCGGCACGAGGTTTTTATTATTTTTCCGGTTCAGTTTTTTAAACTTTTAGCAAGGCAGCATGGATATTTCAAATCTTATTACGCATATAGAGGCATTGATTTTTGCGAGCGAAAAACCGCTCACCAATCTTGATATTGTTGAGTTAATCAATAATGCTTTTGGCTTTATGGAAGATAAGGTCACTTTGGATCAGGTGGAGGCCGCCATAGATGGTACCCGCGAAAAATATGCTGCAGAGTTTTATCCATTTGAATTAAGACAAAGTGGTGGAGGTTGGCAGTTTTTAACCAAAGCAGCATTTCATAAAACTATTGCCCATTTAAACGGTGATAAGTTTTTAAAGCGACTGAGTGGCGCTGCCCTTGAAACGCTTGCCATCATTGCTTATAAACAACCCATCACCAAATCAGAAATAGAAGCTATTCGTGGTGTCAGCAGTGATTACAGTATCCAGAAATTATTGGAGAAAGAATTAATTATCATATCAGGCAGAAATGAAGAGCTTCCCGGAAAGCCATTAGTATACGGTGTTTCAAGGCACTTCATGGATTATTTTGGTATTAACTCTGCTGACGACCTGCCTAGAATAAATGAAGTACTCGCAACACAAATCGTTGAACCCACACTCGTTAATGCGCAGCACTTTGAAGTGGAAGAAGGTGCTTTACTCGCAGTAACCGAAGAAGGCGAACTGGTTCATAAAAATGAAGAACCTTTTTCAGGTGAAAGTTTGGAAGGGGACAATCCAGATAATGGAAATACGCCCTCCTAATTCAATTCCTGGTTTTGCATTGTTGCTTTAAGAATTCGGGTACGCAAAAGTCACAACGGAACTTTTAAATTCCTCGTTTATACTTTTACTGTTTTGTTATGGATTAAGCAGATTAATTAAACTTCTGAAGGAAAAGCAAAACTCTCAGACAAGTTTTTCGTGCTAACTGCATGGCCTATACTGCAATTCATTTAAACGTACTGCTTCCCTTTTGCAGTTCAACCCTTTCATCCGATATTTACCGACTAAATTATTTTAATGTCTACATCAGCTTTGGAAGTAACCAATCAGCAACTGGTTCAGATCGCCCGCGAATTTGGCACACCGGTTTATATTTATCATGCAGAAACCATTGCGCGCCAGTATTCGAAGTTGAAGAATGCATTCAAAGATCGAGACGCCCGTTTTTTTTATGCCTGTAAAGCATTAACCAATATCAACATACTTAAATACATGCGCGAACTTGGTGCCAACCTCGATTGCGTGAGTATTCATGAAGTTAATCTGGGTATAAAGGGTGGTTTCGAGCCCTCAAACATTCTGTTCACTCCTAACTGTGTTGATTTTGACGAATACATTGAAGCCAAACAAATTGGTGTAAATATAAATATCGATAACATCTCCATTCTAGAACAATTTGGCAATCGTTTCGGTGATACGTACCCGGTATGTATCCGGTTGAATCCACATATTATGGCCGGGGGCAATTTTAAAATTTCAACGGGTCATGTTGATAGTAAATTTGGCATCTCTATACACCAGATCCGGCATATCGAAAGGATTGTCCGGTCAACAAGAATCCAGGTGCAGGGTATTCATATGCATACTGGCAGTGAGATTAAAGACATAGGCGTGTTCCTCGAAGGATTGGAAGTGATGTTCAGTATGGCTAAACATTTTCCTGAATTGCGTTTCATTGATCTCGGCAGTGGATTTAAGGTTCCCTATCAGCCCGGCGATGCTGAAACAGATATTCAGTCGCTTGGTGAAAAACTTATAGAAGCATTTAAAAACTACGAAAAAGAAACCGGCAGCAAACTGCAGGTTTGGTTTGAGCCGGGTAAATATCTCGTTAGCCAGAGTGGATTTTTTGTGGTTAAGGCGAACGTAATCAAACAAACGCCTGCAACCGTTTTTGTTGGTGTAAACAGTGGATTTAATCATCTCATCCGTCCGATGTTTTACGAAGCATATCATCATATCCTCAATATTTCAAATCCTGAAGGCCCAGAGCGAATTTATACTGTGGTAGGAAACATCTGTGAAACCGACACGTTCGCCTGGGATCGAAAAATTAATGAAGTGCGTGAAGGCGATCTGCTAGTATTTTTAAATGCGGGTGCGTACGGCTTCGAAATGAGTTCAAATTTTAATTCGCGACTGAAACCGGCAGAAGTACTGATAAAAGATGGCAAGGCCCACCTGATCCGCGAAAGAGATGTATTCCAGGATTTACTCAGGGGCCAGATCGAAGTTCTCTAGACCTTTCCCAACTATTTAGTAAGAGTGCTGCTGAATATTACAATATTGATCAACTGTACATAACTATTCAACGCCGATCGTTACAGATTAAAAAAAATTGATATTTTAGAAATTCTAAAATTAAGCCCTTATGCCTATACGAATGGAAGATGATCCGCAAGACCAGTCTGGTAGCGGAGGCGGCGATTATCCCACGGGTCCGCGCAGGGGATCATCTGGTGGTGGCGGTGGATTACTGAGTTTGTTGCCATTGCTGTTTAGTTTGTTCAGGGGGAAAAGAATGTTTATCCTGATTGCTTTGCTGGCAGTCGGTTATTTTATTATGAACCGTCAGGGTTGCAGTGGCGGGTTGCTGGATTCGGTCAGTTCAATGTCAACGGGCGGTTTCCTGGATCCAAACGAGTTTGAGAAGGCCAGTATTTATGAGCCCCTTACAGAAGATAACTCCCGTAATCCATTACCCGAAAATGTAAACCTGCAGCGGTTTGCCCCGGCTGTTGGAAACCAGGGTCAGCAGGGTTCCTGTGTGGCATGGAGCAGCGCTTATGGTGCGCGATCAATTCTGGAAGCCACAAGAACCAATCAACGCCAGGCTGTTTTCAGTCCTTCTTTTCTTTATAATCAGATCGGGCTCGATGGTTGCCAGGGAAGTTATATCAACAGGGCAATGGAGTACATGACCAAACAGGGGTCTGTTACCTACCAGCAGTTTCCATATGATGAAAGCGACTGTTCCAGAATTCCGGAGCGCTCGCTGATTCAGGAAGCGGCAAAATTCAAAATGAGAGGTTATAACCGCTTGTCGCTTGGCGATAGAAACGATGCAATAGATATTACTGCCGTAAAGCAAAACCTTGCACAAGGTGCTCCTGTGGTGATCGGAATGATGGTGGGACAGAGCTTTATGCAAAATATGATGGGCAAAGATATTTGGGTGCCGGAATCTTCTGACCGTAATATGATGGGTTTTGGCGGCCATGCAATGTGTGTCGTGGGTTATGATAACAAAAAATATGGCGGATCTTTTTTAATTATGAATAGCTGGGGTCCTGAATGGGGAAGCAATGGTTTTGCATGGGTAAGGTATCCGGAGTTCAATCATTTTGTAAGAGAAGCCTATGGCCTGGAGCCGATGGCTAAAACAGTGAATGTAGCTTTGCAATGTGAAGTGGGCCTGGTTAAAGTGGAGTTTGATGGTAAGAGCACTGAAACCAGGGGGTATATCCCACTTAAAACTTCTGGCGGCAATCAGTTCAGTACAGTTTCACCCGTTAAAGTCGGTTCTAAATTTAAAGTTGAAATTAAAAATTCCACAGAGTGTTATATCTATGTGTTTGGAAAAGAAACTGATGGTTCCGCTTACACGCTTTTTCCGTATCCGACAAAAGAAGACCCTGCAAAAACAAAATATTCTCCTTTCTGTGGAATAACCGGTTATCGGTTGTTTCCAAAAGATAAAAGCATGACGCCAGACAATATTGGTCAGCGGGATATGATTGGGGTTGTAGTTTCACGCAACGCGCTGGACTGGTATAAAATACAGTCTGCCATTAATGAGCAAACTAAGTCCGCTGCTTTTCCATCTAAGCTGGCAACAGCATTAGGCAGTCCGCTGAATACCGGAATAAAATTTTCTACATCTGCGAATGGTACTATTCAGTTAACCGAAACTACAACATCTGATAAACCTGTTTGGTGTGTAGTGGAAATAGACAAAAATCAATAGCAAAATGTACAATTTTCCGCAATGAATGAAGTTTATAGGTAAACTTTATATTTTTTTGTAAAGCTTAAATGACAAATGCTGCGGATATTACACATAACATCTGAAATTTCATTCCTCAAATAAGAAGTGTTGGGGTTGTAATTGAGATATTTAGACGCTAGCTTTGTTTCACAACATGAATTACTATGAATCCACAAGCTGATCAGTTTTTAACACTGGTGAGAAATCCATATAAATTTGGATTGTTCATGCTGCAAAAACTCCCCGCCGCATATTTCAGCGGGTTGAAGTTAAAAGAGGTCAATACCGAAAAATGCGTGATTGCCATTCAACCCAACTGGTTTAATAAAAATCCTTTCCGTTCTGTTTATTTTGCCTGCCTGTCTATGGCTGCAGAAATGAGCACAGGTATTTTAGCCATGATGAATATATACCGACGACAACCAGCAGTGTCGATGCTGGTGATTAAAACGGAAGCAGAGTATTTTAAAAAAGTAGTTGGTCCGGTTCAGTTTTTTTGCAAAGACGGTGAAAATATTCAGCTCGCAGTTGAGGAAGCAGTAGTATCTCATGAAGCGGTTACCTGCAAGGCAAAATCAATAGGAGTCAATCCTAAAGGGGAAGTGGTTGCCGAATTCCACATTACATGGTCGTTCAAGGTGAAAAATACCTGATCGTTTGCAATAATTGGTATCCCATTATAGAATTGTTCAAGTCTGAACGAATACTTATTTTCAGTATTCGTACCTGCTTATCGTAATTTCGGAAGTACGGTACCCAATTTAAAATTCTGAACATGAAAATTTCTTTTCACGGCGCCGCACGTTGCGTAACCGGATCAAAACATTTACTAACGTTAAAGAATGGCCGAAAAATTCTTTTGGATTGCGGTATGTTCCAGGGTATGGGAAAGCAAACCGCTGCCTTGAACCAGTATTGGGGATTTGAACCTGAAAAGGTAGATTACCTGGTTTTATCTCATGCACATATTGATCATAGCGGATTAATTCCAAAACTTGTTAAAGATGGCTTTAAAGGGAAAATATTTGCCACACCGGCAACACGGGAGCTGACTGCAGTGCTGCTGGACGATTCGGCACATATTCAGGAAGATGATGTTAAGTACATAAATAAAAAAAGAGCGGCAGATGGACAGCCACTACTGGAACCCTTATATAGTTCGGAAGATGCAGATAAGGCTGTGGAGCTGTTTGAAGAAGTGCCATATGATAACTGGTACAAAATCGATGATGGCATTGAGCTGTTGTATACCGACGCTGGTCATATCATTGGCAGCGCCGCTGTACATCTTAAGATCACTGAAGATGGCAAAACAAGACAGCTTACTTTCAGTGGAGATGTGGGCCGTTATCGCGATATTATACTCCGCTCGCCATCGGTTTTTCCGCAGGCAGATTTTATCATTCTCGAAAGTACATATGGCAACAGCCTCCACGATCTTCACCAGCCAACATTAAATCTCTTGTTGGAATGGATTGAAAGAATCTGTGTAAAGAAAAAAGGCAAATTGATTATTCCGGCATTTAGTGTCGGGCGTACGCAGGAAATATTATTCGCACTTAATCAGCTTGAACTCGAACGGAGGCTGCCCGATCTCGATTATTTTGTTGATAGTCCATTGAGTATTGAAACAACAGAAATCGTAAAAAAATATGATACCTATTTCAACAAAACAATCCAGAAGATTTTGCAAACTGATCATGATCCATTTGCATTTAAGGGACTGAAGTATATTAAAAAGGTTGAAGAATCAAAATTGCTCAATTTCAGAAATGAACCCTGCGTAATAATCTCTGCCAGTGGAATGGCTGAAGCAGGTCGCGTAAAACATCATATCAGTAATAACCTTGAGAACAGCCGCAACGGTATTTTGATGACAGGTTATTGCGAACCTCATTCATTGGGGGCACGTCTGCAGTCCGGAAAAAAAGAAGTAAATATTTTTGGTGTGGCACACGAGATACACGCGGAAATCGGTAGCATCAGAAGTATGAGCGCTCACGGTGATTATGAAGATCTTAGTCAGTTTCTCGCTTGCCAGGATATGAAACTTGTAGATAAACTGTTTCTGGTTCATGGAGAATACGATGTACAGGAAGCGTTTAAAGACAGGCTCATCAACAAAGGATTTGAAGACGTGACCATACCCGAAATGCATTTTGAAATCGGGCTCACCTGACCCCTTAAATGACAGAAGCCGGAACTTACGTTCCGGCTTTATTTTTACAGGCCAGTGTAGTCCTGCATTTGACGTTTGATTCAGCTTTTTAGGGTTCCGTTAAAACATCAGGTTCGTATATTCCCTGATTGCATTGTAAAGATGCAATGTATTTTTCCGGTTCTCAACATTTTTCGACCTACGGGTATTTACCTTCGGTGAACGGGCGAAAATGTCCGATCTTCTATTTCACTTTATACGCAACCACGCCGTTCTTCCAGAAGGTGGGAACGTATACTATCCTGTTTTTTGCATCATAGCCAATATCCGCTGTATTGATCTTTGCTTCTCTGGTATCCAGCAATAATTCCTTTTTGCCTTCACCACTTACATACCAGATAGCACCCGACCAACAGGAAACAATAAACTCATCTCCTTTTACATGTTCAATTCCATCGGTACCGCCTTCCATTCCATCAACAATTAATTTCAGTCCTTTATCGGTACCTACTTTGTACATTCCACCCTGGTCCAGTATATAAAAATCTTTTCCATGTGCCAGTACCCCATTGGGCCCGTTGAGGTTTTGCAGCAAAGTGTCAACTCTTCCTTTGGTAATTGTCAGTATTCTTTTTGCCCTTGAATCTGAAACATAAATTACGCCCTCCGAACTGATGCTTACATCATTTAATCCCAGGGCGCCTTCTACCTTTATTTTTTCAACAACAGTTCCGGAACTGATATTAATGACAACAACTTCATCCATGTCGGCTACGTACAGTTGCTTTTTATAAATGCTCATTCCTTTGGGTGCATTCAAACCTGTAATCCAATCATGCTGAACCACTTTACCTGAAGGTGAAAGTTTACTGATTGAACCTTTGCCATCCTTTTCCCAGGGCTGTCCATCAATATTCGCTACATACATCATTTTATTTGCAGCATCGAAGAAAACAGATTCGGGCACTTTAAATGTAGTATCAGATTCCCATAATTTTTCCAGCTGATGTTGCTGAGAAAATGACTGAAAGCAAATAAAAAATACAAGCAGTGAAATGGGCAATCGTTTTTTCATATGCTATTATTTATTTTTTTTGAACCTGCAAATTAGCTTTAATCAAGCAAAACGTTCAACTCCAAATGCTGAAATGTCGACACTCGGCTTTTTCGCATCAATGATTTCTGCTGTAAGCTTGCCTGTTGCTGCAGCAAGAGACAGCCCCAACATAGCATGACCCCCGGTAATAACCAGATTGTTAAATTTACTGTGCCTGCCGATATATGGTAATCCATCGGGACTTAATGGCCTTAGTCCGCTCCAGATTTTGTCTGTCGATGGAAATTCAACCGGCAGATCCGGATAATAATTTTTCGCCGCTTTGAAAATGGATTGCGCCCTTTTAATCAATAATGGTGAATTCAATCCGCTGATCTCCATTGTACCGCCTAAACGTAAATCCCTTCCCATCGGGGTCATCGCTACACGGTCATCGACAAGTATTGCCGGGTAACGAAGGTTCTTTTTCATATCATTGAAAGTCATGCTGTACCCTTTGCCTGCCTGTAACAAAATATCTATGCCAAGTTCTTTCGACACAACTGGCAACCATGATCCTGTTGCGAGTACCAATTCATCACAATCAAATTTTCCCTTATCCGTTATCACCGAAGTTACCCTGTTACTATTTTTTTCAAAGCCGGTGATGTTTGTATTCAATTGAAACTGCACACCATTTTTACTCAGTTGATTTCGTAGCGTGATCATAAAGTCACCAGGATGAAGATGGCAGTCAATCGGGTATAATATTCCACCTCTGATATTCACTTTTACCTCAGGCTCCATCGCCTGAATTTCTGTGGCGGTGAAAATTTTGGTTTCAATCCCTAATGTTGCGGCTTCTTCCGCCATTTCAATTTCATGCTTTTCGGTATTCGCCTGTTTGTATAACATCAGGCACCCGATTTCCTCCATTCTGAAATGGTTACCCAAATCCTGCTTCATTTCAGATTGTAATTTCCTGCTCAGGTGAAGCAATGCATTCAAATGCGGAACATTTTTTTCCATTGTTGATTTGGCAGATGACTTCCAGAACGTCAATCCCCAACGGATCAGATCACCATTTAATCTTGGCTTTATGTAAAATGGGGAAGAAGAACTCAACATCCATCTCAAGCCTTTGGCCACAATACCGGGAGATGCCAATGGAATAAAATGGCTTGGAGAAATGTATCCTGCGTTGCCAAACGATGTGCCTGTTTTTATATCTCCTCTGTCGATTACAGTCACCTGGTGTCCTTCCTTTTGAATATAGTACGCGCTGCACAATCCTATAACACCACCCCCCGCAATAATAACTTTTGCCATACTTTGTAATTGTAAATTGAATGTTATTTGCCTTTTGTTAATTGCTTAATAATTTCCACTTCTTCTTTTTTATATGGACTGCCATCTTTTCTGAAAACATCATGAAACCATAATGCGGGTTCGGATCCGTCTTTGATAGGAGTATCCCATTGATAGATTGTATTGCTTTTTCCTGCCACCAGTCCCCAGTTAATGGCTGCAACATTATATTTTTTGAATACCGGAAGATGGGTAATAAAATTGCTGTTGCGGCTGCGGGCCATATATTCAGTGCATATAAGCGGTCGCCCGAGTTTTTTTCTATCGATAATCTCCGCTTCCAGTTTATTGATGTCAACATAATTATGAAAAGTGATAACGTCTGAATGTGTCAATGAAAAATCACTTAGGGTCTGGTTGTCGTACCATACACCAACACTCAAAGGTTGGGAAGGCCGTACTGTCCATGCCCATTCAAACACTTTCTTCAGCAGCGGTAATGAGCTGAGGTTATATCCGCTATTGCCGGGTTCATTATACAGGTCCCACAGAACAACCCTTTGATCTTTTGAAAATGTGGACAGTATATCTTTCACATAAACTTCAAGGTAGCCCCATTGTGTGCTGTCGTCATGAACAGATTTTGTAGGGCTACGCACCCAGCCGCTATTGTGTATCCCCGGTTTTGGATCAGGTTGTTTGCCGATAGACGCTTCAGCATTCCAGCAATCATCAAAAATGGTAAATACTGTTTTGATTTTATGCCGGTCTGCAATCGACAAGTATTGATTCATTCTTTTTTTAATTCCAGGCGCATCGGCTTTCCATGCCAGATCGTGCAGGTACACCCGCATAACATTCATTCCGATACCTGCAGCCCATCCCAGTTCGCGGCTGATGGTGGTTGTGTCAAAACTTTCTTCCTGCCACATTTCCAGTTGATTAATGGCTGTACTTGGTAAAAAGTTCGCGCCTACCATCCAGCCCTGTTTGGCATACCAATTGTTTGCTTTTTTTGCAGACCATATCTTTTGTTTTACTGGCTGTGCCGAAACATGAATGCAGCCTGACAACAGAAATAGACTGACAAAAAATATCTTTACGAACTTCAAAGTTTTCATTAGTAATTAATTTTGATATCACTGATTTTAGTGGGAAGCCAAACCTGCATCTGATTGCTCCCGCGGTTACACCAGGAGTAATAGGGGATGGCAGTTACTGTTTTTGTACTTGTTTGTAAACTGCTGCCATCTGCTGATACATTTACTACAGGTAGCTGTCCTTCTAATGCAATGATGTTCTCTGTAAGCACTTTACTTTTTACAGTGTTAAATGTTGCATTCCCGGGTACTATTAAGTTCCATGCTTTGCCATCATTATCTGCCCCTTCCACACAATAAATTAATGGTCCTCTCTGCAGCGCCACTCTGTTATTATTTACTTTTAATTCATCTCTGCTTTCTATCATCCGCACCGGCATAGGAATATTCATTTCTACTACATCATCTTTTTTCCAGGCCTTATCGATAACAGCATAACCATTCTCGGTTTTAAAAGCGGTAACCACTCCGTTGATTTTAATTGTAACCGGCGTTTCCATTTTTGTTGTATAAGTATAAAGTTCACCTGGTGAAGCAATATTTCCTGCCCATCCCGGAATGCGTAAATAAAGTTTTGATTGCACCTGTTTTGTGGAAGGTGTTACTGAAATTTTTATGTCACCGTTCCATGGATATTGGGTTTCCATTTTTATACCCAGGTTATTTTTTCCTGAAGGAATATTTGTTTCGCTGCCTATGTATAAGTTCACCCATAGGTTTGTTTTGTCTGTAGCATAAACATAATTGCCCAATGAAGCTACCAGCCTGGCAATGTTTGCGGGACAGCAGGCTGTACCAAACCATTCTCTTCTGTAATGCCTGCCTGATGAGGCCAATGGATTGCCGTAAAAAAATCGGTCACCCGATAATGACAATCCATCTAGTGCGGCATTGTACAAACTTTTTTCCAGTATATCAACATACTCACTGCTGCCTGTAAGCGAATTCATTCGCTGATTCCAGAAAACCATTCCAACTGAAGCACAGGTTTCACAGTAGGCCTGCTCGTTAGGTAAATCAAAATCTGTAGAAAATCCTTCGTTACTGCCGGCAGAACCTATCCCGCCGGTGATGTACATATTTCTGAACACCACATCTTCCCATACATTCCGCATGGCTTTTATATATCCGGCATCGCCGGTATGTGCCGCCACATCAGCAGCACCGGTGTAGAGATACATTGCCCGCACAGCATGGCCGGTAATTTCTTTCTGCTCCTTAACAGGCACTACATCCTGTGCATATGCAGTGTCTTTCCAGTCGGTCCAGGTATATCCTTTGGCTAAACCTTTACCTCTCTCACTTAGCAACCAATCAGCCAATTTTAAATATTTTTCGTTTGATGTTACACGGTAAAGTTTAACCAGCGCAAGTTCCAGTTCCTGGTGGCCCGTTACCCAATGGCGTTTGCCCGGACCAAACAGCGAATCAAAATAGTCGGCCCAGCGAATGCACACATCCAATAACTTTCTTTCCCCGGTGGCATCAAACCATGCAATACCTGCTTCAATCATATGGCCTGCGTTGTAATCTTCATGCATGCTCATGTCTGTCCAGCGTTTATCAAATTCACCTAAAGTGTAAAAGGTGTTGAGATATCCATCCGGCAATTGCGCTGCAGCAATCTTATCAATCCATTCGCTTCCCTTTGCCTGTATTTGCGCATCAGGTTTATTTTTCAGCGAATAGGCCATTGCTTCGAGCGCTTTAAAAACATCAGAATCATCATAAAATATTCCTTCATGTTTTTCATTTTGTTTTCTTGCCACTTTTTCAAAATTTCTAATCCTGGCAGTTTTTACTTCTGTTTGATAAATGCATGCAGCCAGCGTGGTAGTGGCCACCTTGTCCATTTTTGGACGCCAGAAATCATCAGTGATTTTTACTTTCGAAAAATTTACCGGTTCAATCGAAACCTTAGTCGATTGTGCATTTACAGACAAACTGAAAAAAGCCAAAAGCATACTCACAATAAGTTGTCGAAATTTCATAATGCAGATTTTAAATGATTCATATGATCAGCAAAAAACAAATGATAGCTATATTACCTGAAACCCATAAGCATATGGGTCGTCATCTTTATCTATACTGATGGTATTAAACCCGTAAATTTTTGCCCAGCCCTCAATCGAAGGCCGCATGGCAACTTTTCCCGCGATAGCTGTCTCTTCTTCAATTCGCCCGGTGAATGTACTTCCAATAATACTTTCGTGAATGAACAAATCACCTTTTTTAAGGAGGCCCTTAGCGTACCATTGTGCCATACGCGCACTGGTGCCCGTACCACAAGGGGAGCGATCAATTGCTTTATCGCCATAAAAAACAGCGTTTCTTGCTGTTGATTTTTTATCTATTGTTTCGCCGGTCCATAGTATATGTGAGCATCCATTGATCGTTGGATTTTCAGGATGTACAAATTCAAATTTTTCATTGATTCTTTTTCTGAGTTCACGCGCCCAGGCAATCAATTGCCCGGCTGAATAATGTTCAAGACCCGGGAAGTTTTTTTGCCGGTCAACGATCGCATAGAAATTGCCACCATACGCCACATCTATAACTAATTCACCAAGTTCGGGACATTCAACAGTTAATCCCTCGGCGGCCAGGAATGAAGCAACATTGGTGAGTCGTACTGATTTGACTTTTTCCCCTTCCATGATATAGCTTATTTCCACCAGCCCTGCAGGGGCTTCCATTCTGATCTTTCCTGGTGTTTTTGGGTTGATCAACCCTGCTTCAATAGCAATCGTAATCGTACCAATGGTACCATGGCCGCACATGGGTAAACAACCGCTGGTTTCAATGAATAATACCGCCACATCATTCTGCGGATCATGCGGTGGATATAAAATACTTCCACTCATCATATCATGCCCACGCGGTTCAAACATTAGCCCTTTTCTTATCCAATCATACTGTTTAAGAAAATGCTGCCGCTTTTCACTCATATTGTTTCCTTCCAAAGCTGGTCCACCAGCAGCTACAACCCGCACCGGGTTGCCGCAGGTATGCGCATCAATACATTCATAGATATTTCCTTTCAATTGTAATGGAATGTTTATCAGCTTATTTGTTATAGGATTTGTCAACATTATTTTTGATTTGTTTCATTCTCTCCAAAACGCTTTTATATCAACTGGCCGGGTGCATTTTGGAAGTCATTTTTCAGCCCGGAATTTATTTTTACATTCGTAGTGTTCAACGATTGTTATTAATGGCGTAAAAGTGCCTGTATCAATTTTTATTTATGGAAACCTATGGTAAGATTTTGTTGATAGCTATGCCGGTTTTTCTGGCATTGGTTTTATTGGAAAAATGGTATGGTGTTGTTAAGGGAAAAGATACCGTCCGCAATATGGATATGATATCGAGCCTGAGTTCCGGCATCACAAATGTCACAAAAGATGTACTGGGAATTACCACCGCTATTATCACATATGGATGGCTTGTCAATAAAATTGCCATCGTTCATATCGAATCGGGTTTTTTCGCTTTTCTGATCGCATTTATGGTACTTGATTTTTCGGGTTACTGGACTCATCGGATTGCGCACGAGTACAATTTTTTCTGGAACAATCATATCATTCATCACAGCAGTGAAGAATTTAACCTTGCCTGTGCACTGCGTCAAAGTATTTCTGTATTTGTACGCATTTTTGTTTTCTTATTGATACCGGCCGCTATACTCGGTGTACCTGAAACGGTAATTGCTGTCGTAACTCCTCTTCACCTGTTTGCACAATTCTGGTATCATACACAGCATATCAATAAAATGGGTGTATTCGAAAAAATCATTGTCACCCCTTCTCATCACCGGGTTCATCACGCGATCAATCCTGAATACCTGGATAAAAACTATTCACAGATTTTTATTTTCTGGGACAAGTTGTTTGGCACTTTCCAGGAAGAATTGCCGGATGTAAAACCTGTATATGGTATTACAAGACCTGCACAAACCTGGAACCCGGTTAAAATTAATTTTCAACATTTGTACCTGCTCATCCGTGATGCGTTGTACACCAAAAGCTGGAAAGACAAATTCCGTATCTGGCTGATGCCAACCGGCTGGCGGCCGGCCGATATGGAAGAAAGATTTCCTGTCAAAAAAATTACCGACGTTTATCATTTCGAAAAATATAATCCTAAAGCCAGTACTGCCCTTCAAATATGGTCGTGGATACAGTTGTTATCAATTTTGATTTTAATCAGTTACTTTTTTGGTAACCTTGCTGACATTGGAATGCCGATGATTTTTTATTATGGTGGATTTATTTTCCTCTCCATTTATGCACTAACAGATTTGATGGACCGCAATCTTTATACGATAGTTTGGGAAGCGGTTAAAAATATATTAGGATATTATCTTTTAATCAAAACGGGTAACTGGTTTGGCGCAGGTCAGTATATCACAGGCATCAATTACCTGATGATTGGATATTTCCTGTTGTCGTTTTCAGTGACATTTTATTTTGTACTCAGGCATTATCGCGAAGATCACGGAACAGTGCCGGTTACTGCACATTAAAATTTCAAAGAACTATTTTTTTGAATCTGCTATAAAACGATCCACCATTTTTTCAAGGATTTTCATAGTAACTGTTCCTTCAGAAAGAATGGTATCATGAAAGCGCCTGACATCAAATTTTTCACCGAGAGCATCTTCCGCTTTTTTCCGTAAAGCTTTAATTTTTAACTCACCGGTTTTATAAGCAAGTGCCTGGCCGGGCCATGCGATATATCTGTTTATCTCAGTATTCACTTCGTGCAACGATAATGCAGTATTATCAGATAGATAGGCAACAGCTTGTTCTTTTGTCCAGCCTTTTGCATGCAATCCAACATCGATTACCAGCCTGCATGCGCGCCACATATCGTAGGTAAGCTGACCAAACCTGTTATACGGATCTTTGTAAAAACCCATTTCATAGCCGAGCCATTCGCAATACAACCCCCAGCCTTCGCCAAATGCATTCACGTACAGATTTCTGCGGAACATGGGGAGATTTTCAAGTTCCTGTGTCAATGATATTTGCAGGTGATGACCCGGCACAGCTTCGTGCAAAGTGAGTGCTTCAAGAGTATATAAAGGCCTGCTGGGAAGATTGTAGGTATTCACCCAATAATGACCGGCTCTTTTACTTGTAATAGGAGCGCCCGAGTATCTTCCTCCGGTATAAATCGGCGCAAGATCAGCAGGTACGGGTTCAACACCATATGGCTGACGCGGAAGTTTTCCAAAGAGTAACGGTAGTTGACCATCAGCTTTTTTTGCGATGTAAGAAGCTTCTTTTAAAAGATCATCAGGGGTTTTTACATAGAACCTCGGGTCAGTTCTTAAAAAGGCAATAAACTCTTTCAGGTTTCCCTTAAACTGCACTTCGTTCATCACATCCTGCATTGCCTTTTGAATTCTTTCCACCTCATGCAAGCCAGTCTGATAAATATCTTCAATGCTTTGATCGGTGGTGGTATAATGTTTTACTCTCTCCAGGTAAAATGTTTCGCCATCAGGCAAATCTTTTGCACCGAGTGTTTTCCTTGTTGCAGGTAAGTACTCTTTATCGAAAAATGTTTTAATGGATTGATAGGCTGGAATCACCTGCTTTTCAATCGCAGCTTTTCCCGACGCATAAATAGCTGCCCATTCCGTGTCGCTTATTGATACTGGTTTCTTCGCAAAAGGTTTATAAAACACACTGGCTGTTGCATCATTGACAATATGTTGCTGATAGGTGTTTTCATAACCTGGAAATATCACCAGCGGCTGACTGATACCCAATGACAAACCTTTGCGCATCAAAACCAGGTGTTCGTCAACATACCTGGTTAGATCTTTTAATTTATCAATGTATGTAGTGTACTCTTTCGCGCTGCGCATAGGCGCATTGGCCATTGAAGGCAAATAGGTGTGAAAACCCCCATCCGCCAATATGGGGTTCAGGTAAGTTTTGAATTGATAAGATGAAATATCATCTTCAAAACTGTACAGTAATAATTCATAGTTGATTTGATCAGCGGCTGAAAGTTTGCTGACATCCATTTTTTTCAACTGCTGCTGCAGATCCAGGTAGAAATCAAAATTTCTTTTGGCGTCTTCTTCACCATGGGAACCTAATGGTCTTGCTAAACTGCTATCTCTTTTTTGTTCTGCTTTATTGAAGTCTTCTATTTTTTTGAGAACTTCTCTCAGCGTTTTATTTTCCGGTAATGGGCCGTTTTGAGCTTGCAGACCAGAGAATACAAAAAAGGAAATCAACAGTAAAACATTCTTCATGCAGTAATTTTTTCCTTGCCGGGATTATTATTTACAGTGCGCCAGATATCCAATGGATTTTCATTTTTGAGTTCGTCAGGAAGCAAGCTGTTTGGCCAGTTTTGAAACGAAAGTGGCCGCGCAAATCTTTTTATCCCATCCGCGCCAACAGAAGTAAATCGCGAGTCTGTTGTTGAAGGAAATGGTCCGCCATGATGCATGGCCAAACAAACTTCCACGCCGGTTGGTACACCATTGACAATGATTCTGCCGCAGATATTTTTCACCTGTTCAACCAGGTTGCTATGATTGATAAGGTCTGTTTCAGTAGCCATTAATGTAGCGGTAAGCTGCCCTTCCAGATGTTTGGCAATTTCCTCCATTTCAGCAGCGTCTTCGCACACAGTAACTAATGAATAGGGTCCAAAAACTTCCTGGTGTAATAAAGGATTAGCCAAAAATGTTTGTCCCTGCACCTGAGCTAATATTGCCTCACCTTCACCTTCAACGGGTGCTGAAACACTTGCTGCTACCAATTCATTTCCTTCCTGCGATAAAGCAGCAGTTTTTTTCTCCTGATATGATTTTGCAATACCGCTGTGTAACATTTTGCCGGGTGCAACATTTGACATTAATTTTCCAAGCTCCTCAACAAACTCATCAAGTTCAGGGCCTTTGATAGCCACCAGCAATCCAGGATTAGTACAAAATTGCCCTACGCTGAGGGTAATTGAAGCGGCATACCATTCAGCAGTTTTTTTGGCAGTGGATTTTAACTGTTCAGGGAAAAGAAAAACAGGATTAACGCTACCCATTTCTGCAAACACAGGAATAGGTTCTTTCCTTTGATTGGCCCAGTCAAATAACGCTTTTCCTCCACCGTATGAACCGGTGAAGCCAACAGATTTCACTTTAGGGTGTGTAACCAATGCACGGCCAGTTTCGGAACCGGCACCGTAAACGTGAATAAAAATATCTTCGGGTAAGCCGCAGCGTGATATTGCTTTCTGAATAGCTTTAGCTGCACCCAACGAAGTGCCTGGATGAGCCGGATGTGCTTTTACAATCACAGTACAACCTGCCGCAAAAGCACAGGCAGTGTCTCCACCTGCAGTAGAGTAGGCAAAAGGAAAGTTTGAAGCACCGAAAACTACAACGGGCCCTACAGGTATAAGCATTTTTCGGATATCCGGCTTTGGTGGAGTACGGTTCGGATCCGCTGTATCTATTCTCGCTTCGAGCCAGTTAGCTTTCTCAGTCGCTTCGGCATAACTATTCAATTGGAAAATAGTGCGGTTACGTTCATTCCTCAATCTTGGGTCCGGCAAATTGGTTTCGCTCATCGCTGTTTTGATCAGATCATCTCCTGCCAGCTCAAGTTCTTCGGCAATGGTTCGCAACAGTTTTGCTCTGGTAGATAAAGGAACTTTTCTGAATTCTTCAAAGGCTTTCCATGAACGCTCCGCTAGTGCTGCAATGTCTTCAATTGGTGTATCCTGGTACATTTATTTTCTTTTTTTTAAAAACAAAAGATAAGAACAATAAGATTAAAGACTTAAATAATCCGGGAGAGTAGGGCGGGTGGCTACTCCATGCCTGATGATTTCAAGAACTGTTTCTTTTTCTTTTCCTTCAAGTTCCAGTCGTGGTGCCCGTACATACGGTGAACCAATACCTGTGGCTGTAGCAGCGAGTTTTATATTCTGCACCAACTTAGGATGAATATCCAGTTCCAGTAAAGGCATGAACCAACGATAGATGGCTGTGGCCTCAGCAATTCTACCGGCTTTTACCAATTTGTAAATGGCTACTGTTTCCCTCGGGAAAGCATCAACCAATCCGGCTACCCATCCATCTGCACCTAAACATATTTCCTCCATCGCAAGTGTATCCACTCCGCACAATAGCGCAAAACGATCGCCGAAACGATTCCTCATCCTGGTTACATTGGTCACATCTCTCGTGGATTCTTTTATCGCATTAATATTTTCGCAGGCGGAAAGGTCAGCAAACATGTCCGGTGTCACCTCTGTTTTATAATCAATGGGATTGTTATAAATCATGATCGGTAAATCTGTTGACTTGGCTATCGTAGTAAAATACGTTACAGTTTCTCTGTGATCTGTTTTGTAACGCATCGGCGGTAACAGCATTAATCCGTCTGCACCCCATTGTATGGCATATGACGCCTGTTGCAAAGCATCCCTGGTAGAGCCTTCGGCAATATTTAAAACAACCGGCACCCGGCCTCCGATTCTCTCAATCGCAAATTTCACCAGCGCTTCTTTTTCAGCGGTACTTAGTGTGCTCGCTTCTCCTAAGGTTCCGCCAAGAATAATTCCTTCCACTCCGGCTTCCAGTTGCGCCTCCAGGTTTTTTTCAAACAATTTCAAATCAGGTTCATCATTGGCAGTAAATGGAGTCAGCAGTGCAGGGAATACTCCTTTCCATGTAAATGTCATATGCTTGTTTTTTACAAACCTAAATAACTCAGGTATTAATTGTTATTCCCTGATTGTGATATACTGATGGTATATTGTCTAATTTACTGTTAGCGATTTATGAAAATGCTTAATTTAGCATTGATGAAAATTATTCCTTTCAGGCTGCCGAAAAATACCTCTGAGGCATTTCGTCTTCAGGTAGATAATATTCCGCGGTTCTATGATCATCTGCATCAGCACCCGGAAATTCAAATAACACTGATACAGCAGAGTGAAGGAACCTTGCTGGCCGGAGATCATATTGGTAGGTTTGGAGCGGGCGATGTATTTATCATCGGCAGCAATCTCCCGCATGTTTTTAGAAATGATCCACAATTTGGTAAAAATGGGATCACTGCGAAATCTATTTCTATTTATTTTGATGAAATGGCGCTGGGTAGCATATTCTGGAGTCTCCCGGAAACTAAACCATTATTAGATTTCCTCAAAACAAATAATAAAGCATATCAATTAACCGGCAATAAAGCCATTCAGGTGTCCCATGTGCTTGAAGAACTCCCTTCAAAACAAGGGATAAAAAAACTGAATTCATTTTTGGATATCCTGTCATTTTTCGAGCAGAAGAAGGATATAAAATTTTTAAGCGGACAGTTCGAACAAAAAAATCTAAAATCTTATGATGGTGATCGGCTGAACAAGATTCTGGAATTTACTTTTTCAGCGTTTATGCGTTCGATACAGCTTAAAGAAGTGGCTGCGGTTGCCAATTTATCCGTGGAAGCCTTTTGTAAATATTTTAAAACCCGCACCAGAAAAACATATTTCTCCTTTCTGAATGAACTTAGGATACAGCTGGCCTGTAAATTGTTGTTCGAAAGCGATGAAGCCGTTACCACTATCGCCTACCAGGCTGGATTCAACAATCTTTCCCATTTTAACAGGACGTTCAGGGATCTGACCGGCACTACCCCTACCGTTTATAGAAGAAGGAACCGGGGGATGTAAAAATTCACCATATTTGAAATCCTGAATATTAATCTTTCCCAAATTCAACTTACATGTGCAGCCCTATACATCCAAATTTTACAGTCTTCTTTTTTTCTGCACGCATCATACCTAAGAACAGCAGCGAATGAATACTTTCGCATAATACTTGGTCATGTATTACGAAAAGAAAGGATTTTAAGGCGCAGGCAACAGCGTTCCAGTAATGATTAACAAAGGATTGTAAAAAAAGAAAGGAATTGAGCGAGCAGCTTTTAATTGAACGTTTGAAACAGGGGGAACAGGCAGCCTTCAGGGAAATTGTGGAAACACGTCAGAGCCTTGTGTACAATACCGTGCTCGGATTATTACAAAATGCCGAGGATGCTGAAGATGTAACCCAGGAAGTTTTTATAAAAGTTTTTGAATCTATTCGCCAGTTCAAAGGTGAATCGGCGTTTTCTACATGGCTATACAGAGTGGCCGTAACAAGTGCACTGGAGTTTTTACGGAAGAAAAAGAGGAAAAAAAGGTTTGCTTTCGTGTCAAGTCTCTTTGGCGATAATAATCAACCGCGACATGATCCACCCGATTTTGTGCACCCGGGAGTGCAGCTTGACAACAGGGAAAATGCTAAAATCCTTTTTTTAACAATAAAAAAATTGCCTGAAAACCAACGTGTTGCTTTCAGTTTGCACAAAGTGGAAGGATTAAGCTATCAGGAAGTGGCAGAAGTGATGGAAACAACGGTGGCAGCAGTGGAATCCCTGATTCACCGGGCCAGGCAAAATCTTAAGAAAATGCTGGCAGATTATTATATTCAAAACCGGTAACGCAATTTTTTTTTTAAATTGTCATCTATTAATGGGTAATATGGCTAAACATAACATTTCTGACGCAGATCTGGATAAAGTATTGAATAGTCTGGATGAGCTTAAAAAAGCTGAGCCGGCTCCATTTTTCTTTACCAGGTTGCAGGCCCGGATAGCTGGCAAGGAAGATACCTTTTTACAAAAACTGGTGTTTTTCGTAACCCGGCCTGCGTTTGCAATGTGTACAGGGATTTTTATTTTGCTTTTAAATGGATATTTTTTGATGAATACAATGAAGGAGCGCGAAATACAACAGGAAGAATCCACACAGATGCTTGCTGTTGAATATTCAAGCTTAAATGCACCTTTTGATGAATCAAACGACGAAGCGCCATGAATAATCTGACAAAAAATAAATGGTTTTTATTCCTCCTGGGGTTCCTTCTCCTGGCGAATATTACCTTACTGCTTTCATTCTTCGTATTTGGCGAAAAGTCGGAACACAAAAATCATGGTCAGCCTCCCCAGGGTTCGGGTTATTTGTCAAAAGAACTTTCATTTTCAGCAGATCAACAGACGCAACATAAAGAATTAAAAGAAACTCACTTTAAGAATATTCGGCCGCTCTGGGAAGAAATCCGGTTGACGAAAGACAGTCTATATAAGCAGCTAAATAATTCATCTTTCGATGAAAATGCGCTGCAGGAAATGACGAACCGCTTAGCTGAAAAAAACAAATTGTCGGATCAGTTAATGTTCAGATACTTCAGAGAACTCAGAAAAATTTGTACTCCCGAACAGTTGGCTAAATACGACACTATTGTTCCTCAGATGGTAAAGCGTGGCGGTGGATGGCCCAAGGGAAATAGCCATCCTTCCAAAAAATAACTGCTGATTTTATAGAAAATAATTTTAACCGGATGATATTTTTCATCCTGTTGCTTGCTATACTTTAATCAAATAAAAAAAACAAAATGAACATTAAAGCGGCCTGTTTTGCCTGTGTACTATTATTGTGCGCTTTTGCCGGATTTTCGCAGGGTGGAGGTCCAAGGCGTACTGTTGAAGAGAGGGTTAAAATGACCATGGATACGTTGAAAGTGAATCTTAAACTTGATGCCGCCCAGGTTACTGGTGCAGACAGCATATTTACCGGTTTTTACAAAGAGATGGATGTTATGCGCGAGGGTGGTACAAGGCCTGACCGCTCGGTAATGGAGGCAAAAATGAGCGAGCGGGACGAAAAATTAAAGAAGGTTTTTACTGCCGAACAATTCTCTCAGTATAAAGTTTGGGAAACTGCTCGAATGGAGCGGATGCGTGCGCAACGCCCCGGTAATTAATTTTTGGGAGATAGTTTTAAAGCAGGGACTATCCGGCAGCATTTGCGGGTTAGTCCCTGCTTTTTTTTGAATATTTATCATTGTTGATAATGATTTTTATAAAAGATTTTTAATCATTTATATTTCGTGATCGTTGAATACACATAATTAAAATCACACTGAATATTCTAATCAGTTCAATGCTCAGTCTTTTATCAACCTCAATACTGCTCCATTTTCAAAACGTAGAAGATACAATCCCGCGGGAAGTCCCTTCATATTGATTTGTTCCAGCGAATTACTGATTTTTATTTTTCTGACTACCGATCCATAGTTGTTGGAAAGAATTGCAATGGTACCTGAAAGTTCTTTGCCTTCGATTTGTATTGTAGTGACATCACTAACGGGATTAGGATACGCGCTTATATTTCGTTTCACCTCATTCCATGAAATTTTTATGATAGCGCTAACTACTGCTGAACCATTATTCATCAACTCCCGGATTCTGTAATAATTCATCCCCTTTACCGGAGAAAGATCCAGTGTTGAGTATTCGTTTTCAATATCCTTGTTTTCGAAAGGGGTGATTTTTCTGAGCGTTGAAAAATGGATTCCGTCGGTTGATTTTTCCAACTTATACTGAAATGTATTTTGCTCAGCATAAGCAGTCCATTGAATCCGGATGACAGATATTTCCTTTGTTGCTTTAAAACTTTCAAAACGAATCGGCAAGGCTCCAGATACGTTGAGCTGAGCAACTCCGGAAAACTCAGTTGCGCAGGTTCCACTTTTCACCATTGCACGATAGCCGGTATTTTGTGTGATGTTGACAACCGTAAGTTGATTTGCTGTGTTGGAAATATTAGTAACAACTGCATTGAATCCATCTGTTGAAGATTGCCACTGCTGAATATTTCCGGTGTTTCCATTTAGTGTAAGCGTTGTGGAATAACAAAATTGGTAACGATTGGAGGTAAAGAAAAACCATTAGATATAGCGCAAAAAAAAGCTATTAACAATAAGTAAGTTTTCATTAAATAGGAATTCGATATTTATCTTTAACGGCAAAACCAAACGCCTTAATATCATGAAACGTATAAGCTGCAATCCAAATGAACATGATATTTTAATGAAGTAGATGCAAACCATTAGTGTATGAAAGCTTATGCAATTACTCACCTTGAATAATGTAAATATTTTTCGGAAAGGTGTATTTATGAAACACCTGCAATTGAAATAGCATTCGTTCCACTTTATTACAAAGAGATGAATGCTGCCAATCAGTAAAATGTATTCAACCCTCGACTCCCGAATACCTGTTATTACTTTTAAAAGTTTTAACCCGAGTTTTAGTCATGTATTTTTTCGGGTAAGCTAAGGATTGGAATCTCTTCATTTTTGGCCAGTTCAGCAGTTTCACTGCCAATCAATAACCTGTCGAGCCAGGTATGATAATGGGGAATGGTTATAAGCAGATCAATATCGTGTGATTTTTCGTAGTCGTGTATTGTTTCTCTGATAGATTTTCCATTTTCCTTCTTAAGAATAACCGGTTTTGCGCCAATGTTTTTTTCTATTTCGGACAATGCTTTTTTATCATCTTCAAAAGTTGGATCAAATTCATCTCTGACGTTAATTACATGGATTGCTGCCTGCAGTTTATCTGCAAATTCTTTGAGGAAGTTATAGTGAAACATGGATAAAGGATAAACCAGATCTGCAGCCAGTAACATTTTTTTTAAACTGCCACTTGTGAATTCAGCAGGAATAGCTAATACCGGTACCTCGGGATGTGTGATTAAATATTTCGCCACGCTTCCAAAACGCCAGCGTTTAAGTTTGCCACTTCCTTTATTCCCAATGATGATCAGATTTGATTTTGTTTTTTTGGCGTAGTCCATAATGCCCTGATAATGGCCGCCAGCGGTGACCTTAATATTTATGTCGAAATGATAATCACCTTTATTGGCATTGATAAAATCCCATAACTCCGCTTCATAACTTTTTTTATACTGTTCGAAAGTGGTCAAAATCTGTCCAGACTCATCACCGATAGCAAATGGAACGTCGAATAAATGGATCACCTCGATCTGCGCATAAAAATGTTTATTCATTTCAAACACAAATCTCAGCGTTTGAGCGGATGCTTCAGAGAAGTCAACGGGAATCAGAAATTTTTTCATGGCATTTGGTTTAGATGCGGGTATTATATCACCCGAATAAATCGCTGCTCAGATAGCGGTCGCCACGGTCACAGGCAATGAAAACAATTACACCTTCATCTAACTCCTGCGCGAGCCTGAGTGCTGCTGAAGCGCCGCCGCCACTGCTCATACCAGCGAATATACCTTCTTCCTTCGCCAGTCTTCTTGACATTAGTACGGCTTCCTGCTGAGATATATCAATTACCCTGTCCACACGACTGGGCTCAAATATTTTAGGGAGATAAGCAACCGGCCACCTTCTGATCCCTGGGATTGACGATTCTTCAGTGGGTTGACAGCCAACAATCTGAATAGCAGGATTTTTTTCTTTCAGAAATCTGGAACAACCCATGATAGTGCCGGTGGTGCCCATTGAGCTCACAAAATGAGTGATACCTCCTTCCGTGTCGCGCCACATTTCAGGCCCGGTGGTTTTATAATGTGCCATGTAGTTATCCGGATTGGCAAACTGGTCAAGCATATAAAATTCGCCGGTAGCTGATTTTTCTTCTGCATAATCGCGGCAGGTTTCGATTGATTCCAATAGTGTAACCTTAGCGCCGTATGCCTCCATCGTTAGCACTCGTTCACGCGTAGACGTTACCGGCATCGCCAGCTCTATCTGCACACCATATAAATTGGCGAGCAAGGCAAGAGCAATACCAGTATTCCCACTTGTTGCTTCAATCAGCCTGCTTTCTTTATTGATGTCTCCGCGTTCCATTGCCATCCTGATCATATTCAAGGCAGGACGATCCTTAACACTGCCACCCGGATTGTTACCTTCCAGTTTAGCATATATGCGGATATTTCTATTTGGATTGATGCGTTGCAGTTCAACCATCGGCGTATTGCCAATGATATCGATTACAGATGCCATACTAAACTTTTTTAATTTTCCTTTCCTCAACAATCACGTCAGGATTATGATATACAAATGAACCGGAAGGTACGCTTTTGGTTAACCATACATTTCCACCAATAATACTGTTTCTTCCTACGACCGTATTACCCCCAAGTATAGTGGCATTTGAATACAGTATCACATTGTCTTCAATTGTTGGATGCCTTTTCTGCGAAGCCATTTTTTTATCTACACTTAGCGCTCCCAGTGTAACTCCCTGGTAAATTTTTACATGCTTGCCAATTTGCGCTGTTTCTCCAATTACAATACCGGTTCCATGGTCGATCATAAAATATTCATCAATCTCTGCGCCCGGATGAATATCTATGCCGGTTTTAGAGTGAGCATGTTCGGTAAGTATCCTGGGAATTAACGGCACATCAAGCTTTAAAAGATTATGGGCAATTCTGTAATAACACAATGCTGAAAATCCCTGGTAGGCACGAATCACTTCAAATTCACTTTTGGCTGCCGGATCCCCATTTAGAATTGCCACCACATCAGTATTTAAGACGCGGTACAATTCTGGTAAGGATTCAAAAAACCTGGCGGCTATGCTTTTATTATCGCCATAACAGCAATCCTTAGTGGCATTTAACATCAAAACCAGCTCGCTTTCCAGCCGGTTGAATTGCTGTTCAAGGGCCTCTGCCGAAGGTTGTATGCAAGTAGACAATTCAGGATAAAGCAAACAAATTAACTGAGAGGCCCATTTGGCGATCTCTTCATTCGGTGGTACCGAAGCAACCATGGATTGTTTTTCCAGAATTGCAGCGTATAAAGTTTTGGTCATTGGTGGTAATGCTTACTTTTCAAATCAAAAATTGCAGCGAAATGATAAATTTAACTGAAAACCTTAATTAAACCGGTATTGCGCCTAACCTTGGGATAAATTTCACGAATCTATGACAAGTGATGAGATCCGGAGGCCGTGTAACGAATTTGTTTAATTTTAATGCTGGCCGCAACACCAGCTGATTTACCTGTATGCTTATGTCTGCCCGGGGATAAACATCAATAGTATTAGAGAAAGCAAAATGCAACAGTGGAAATCGCTGGGTGATTTACATGAAATGCCAATAATGAGACATTCGGCAACGGCTTAGAATATCACATTTAAAAAGACTTTCGCATCTTATTCAGGCGATATTGTGGTGAATGAATATCAAACAAAAAAGCATTGCCTTGACGCAATGCTATTTTAAATATGCACAGTTAAGAGTTTGCTATATCAATATTTCAAGCTTTTGAGGTAGGCTATACTTTGCGGTAATTGGGTGGTGATGCTGCTGCTTTCATCTTCAATGAAAAAATGCTTTATACCAATTTTGTTTGCCTCTATTAATATACCACGAATGTCTATTTCACCGGTGCCGAGTGCAACATCATTCTCCTGTGAGGTACCGCCGGTTAGGTCTTTTGGCACACCTTTCCGCAAATCTTTCAGGTGCATAAGTTTCCAGCGTTTGCCGTATTTCTTCAACAATGCTACAGGATCCCCGCCGCCGAATTGTGTCCATAACACATCCATTTCAAATGAAACATATTCCGGGTTTGTATTTTTTATGATATAATCCAGTAAGGTGCCGTCTTCGTACGGCTGAAATTCAAAGCCATGAACATGATAACAAAAAGTAAGACCGTTTTCTTTCAAAACTTTACCGGCAGCATTAAAATCTTCCACTGCTTTTTTTGCATTCTCCAGATTAAACTCTCCTTTTTTGTGAGGGATCCATGCGGTCATTACATATTTTGATCCCAATGCCTTTGCATTATTGGCAACAGTTTGCGGATCTTTTACCAGCTGATCATATCCCGCTCCGGTTCCTGGAATGCTGATGCCTCTTTCTTCACATAATTTCTTGAATTCTTCCGGCGGTAACTTTCCACCACTGCCTTCAATTTCAGTGAAACCCAGCATTTTTATAGTGTCCAGCGTTTTAATCAAATCAGTGGGGAAACTTCTTCTGAAGGTATAAGCCTGAACCCCGAATTCGGCCTTATAAATCGGTGTTCCCTTTTTCTGAGCCATTAAATCATTACTAAAGCAGGCAATCACCGTCGCAAAACAAATTACAGCTAGTATTTTTTTCATGTTGATTATTTAAATATTTTTTTTCTTCAATTCTTCCACCGCATGGTTTGCTGCTCTGGCAGTAAGCATCATAAACGTCAGCGTAGGATTTTGGGTACCCGTTGACGTCATACTGGCGCCATCTGTTACAAAAACGTTTTTACAGGCATGAAGTTGGTTCCATTTATTTAGCATGGAAGTTTTTGGATTATGCCCCATTCTTACCCCGCCCATCTCGTGTATATCTGCTCCCGGTGGGTTTTTTGAATCAGAAGCATTCACATTTTGAAATCCTGCTTTGGTAAACATTTCTTTGGATTGGTCAATATAGTCTTGTACCATCTTATCATCATTTTCGCTCCACTCGCATGAAATGATAATTTGGGGAATGCCGTATTTATCTTTGAGGTCTTTATGAAGCCGCATGTGATTTTTTTCCAACGGAACAGTTTCGCCCATCATCCAGCTGCTGATATGCCATGTTCCTGGCTGCGGATTTAAGATATTTTCACGAAGCTGATCTCCAATCAAGTTGGTATCTGAATGTTTACCGCGATCGCCGAAAATGCCAATCGCATAACCACGTAAAAAATCAGTTTCCTGCCGGTATAAATTTCTAAATCGGAGAATGTATGCATTACTTGGGTTTCTGCCATCAGTAGTTTTATCTTTAAAACCTTCATAGGATGCGCCTGCCCGTCCCCGGTAGTTGTGCCATGAAACGTATTTTCCCAACACGCCGCTGTCATTTCCAAAGCCATCGGGAAACCTGGATGATGTACTATTCAATAATATAGCATTAGTATTTATAGTGGACGCATTTACAAAAATCACACGGGCATAGAACTCAATTTCCTGCTTCGTTTCGCTGTCTATAACTTTTACTCCTTTAGCTTTTTGAAGTGCTTCGTCATAAATGATTGAATGAACTACCGAATAAGGTCTTATCGTAAGATTTTTTGTTTTCATCGCCCAGGGAAGCGTTGAAGCATTGCTGCTAAAATAGCCACCAAATATACAACCTCTGTTACACATATTCTGATGCTGGCATTTACCACGACCTTGCTGATGGTGTATAGGCTGAGGCTGTGTGATATGTGCACAACGACCCTGAATCAAATGTCTGTCGGCATAACTCTTTTTCAAACTATCCCTGAAATAAGTTTCAATACAACTCAGTTCGAAGCCGGGCATAACCACACTGTCGGGTAATGCATCAACACCGTCGTTATTGCCGGCAATCCCTGTAAATTTTTCTACATAAGTGTACCAGCTTTCGACATCTGCATACCTGATCGGCCAGTCTACTGCAAATCCGTCGCGTGCAGGCCCTTCAAAATCATAATCGCTCCACCGCTGCGTTTGTCTTGCCCATAACAAAGATTTTCCTCCGGTATGATATCCTCTAACCCAGCGAAAAGGCTTCTCCTGGATAAAAGGCTGTTCGTCATCTTTCAGCGCCCAATGAAAGGTTTCTTCTCTCACAAAATTTGCCTGCTTGTAGTCTTTCTTTTTCTCCAGGGGCACCGTTCCTCTATACTCCAATTCCCACGGCGCTTTTGAAGCAGTAGGGTAATCAGCCACATGTTTTACATCACGGCCTCTTTCCAGTACAAGCGTTTTCAAACCTTTTTCACAAAACTCTTTGGCTGCCCATCCACCACTTGCACCGGAACCAATTACAATGGCGTCGTAAGTTCTTTTTTCAATTGAATCTATTGCAAAATTTGGCATGATTAACCGTTTACATTTACACAACCGTACCAATATCCGGGAACAACTTTGTAACTAAAATATTTAACTATCACTTCTTTTGATGTGGTATAGCCCCGGATGGTCTCTGACTTTAACAGGCTGAAAAAATCTTTCAGGGATTTATCCGGTGAGGAAGCCATCAGTAACAATAAATTCTCTTTTTCCTTTTGAGCAATATCAAGAAATGATTTGCCATACAGGTCTTTTGCTGCATTGTCGAGGTGGATGAGGCCGGAACGAATATTTTTTTTAATATCCTCGTAGTAACAATCTTCAAATAAACTGATCAGAAATTTATGTACTCCTACTTTTAAGGCCCCGGGATCTTTACCATCAGGAATGATCGTTGATGAAATCGCACCAATCAGGTTTGTCTCGTCTGGAGTAAACCAACCTGTGTATCTCAGATTTTTGATTTCCCACCCATCAGTCCACGCAGGCAGTGTTACAAGGGATCCGGTTGCTAAAATGATATTTTGAAGTATTGCCCTTCTTTTCATTATGGAAAGTTGATTACCGGTACAATGTAAGGAAACCGATTTAATAACTATTGAGTGGTATCAACAGAATTGCTTTTATATTTCAATTTAACCATTGACAAATTTAGTTTTAAATTGCTCTTTTACTCTATCTGTAAAATATTTAATGATGAAGTTGCCGATTGCCTTTTTACTTTTTTTCTTTTCACCCTGTTTAATTAAAAGTTTTGCTCAGGGAAAATCACCTGTTCAACAATTCACTTCAGCTGATCCTCAGATGGCTGGTTTTGATGCATCGCGATTAAAAAACCTCGATAACTGGCTGACTGATTTTGTTGCAAAAGGGATGGTACCAAATGCAGTAACATTTGTTGCCCGTAAAGGGGTAATAGTGCATTCCAAAGCTTATGGATTCAGTAACATGCAAAAGAAAACTAAGGCAGGAGTAAATGATATCTTTCGTATAGCCTCTCAAACCAAAGCTATAGCCACAGTTACTTTAATGACTTATTTTGAAGAGGGAAAGTTTTCGTTAGATGATCCCATCAGCAAATATATTCCGGCATTCAATAATGCAACTGTTCTGATGAGCTATGATACTGCCAATCCTGCATCTGGTAAATTTGAAACCCGCAAGCCTTCAACAGCAATCACCATACGACACTTGTTGTCTCATTCAGCAGGAATCCCGTACGAGCACCCGCTGGATGGAAGAGATGAATTTAAGGTTCCTTATCTCAGTTCAATGAAAAATGAAAAACTGGAGGATGTTGTTAACCGGTTGGCAAAAAGGCCTTTGATTACAGATCCCGGAACCTCGTTTGTATACGGATTGAATACTGATATAGCAGGCAGGTTAATAGAAGTGATTTCCGGCAAATCCTTAGACGTGGCAATTGCCGAAAGAGTTTTAAAGCCGCTGGGTATGAATGACACTTATTTTTATCTGCCTAAAAATAAAAGATCAAGACTGGTGGAATTATATAGCAAAGCAGAAGCTGATGATAAACTTAGTCTGCATTCTTTCGATTCCACAAGACTTTATCCTGTTGCCGGTGCACAGACTTATTTTTCCGCAGGTGCAGGGTTGGTGAGTACAGCATCTGATTATGCAAAGTTTTGCCAGATGATGTTAAACGGCGGCGAGTTTAATAATCGTAAAGTCCTCGGCAGGAAAACAGTGGAACTGATGTTGAAGAACCAGATTGGCGAAAACAGGTTCTGGGGTAGAAATGATTATTTCGGTCTTGGTTTTCAAATAATAACCGAGGAATCAAAGTACGGTGACCAGGCTTCTCCCGGTTCTTTTACATGGGGAGGAGCATACTGCAGTGAATACACAATTGATCCAAAAGAAGATTTGATTCTGCTGATATTTACAAATGTGCATCCCTATGCTCACTACGGTGAATTCGTTAGAAAGTTCAGGGTGCTGGTATATCAGGCGCTGCAATAAAAATTCATTAGATAAGACCATAAAAAAAGCTGTATCATTTGATACAGCTTTTTTTGTAGCCCGTACGAGATTCGAACTCGTGATTCCTCCGTGAAAGGGAGGTGTCTTAACCCCTTGACCAACGGGCCATTTTTTCTAAAGGAGTGCAAAGATAGGATTCAGGAGAATCTGATCAAAATTTTTCAGTTATTTATCTTGTGTCAACACTTCCAGCCTATTAAACCGCTCCACTGGAAGGTTCATAACTATACAGTTAGCCATCACTGACAGCCTATAAAAATTGAATGTTTTATAATATACGAATTAGTACCTTCGGCATCTATTTTTTTAGAAAAAACCAATTAAATATGAGTACTGTTAAAGTTGCGATCAATGGATTTGGACGTATAGGCCGTCTGGTATACCGCCAGATATATAAAATGGAAGGGATTGACGTGGTGGCTATTAATGATCTGACGAGTCCTAAAGTGCTTGCTCACCTGTTGAAATATGACACTGCCCAGGGAAGATTTGAAGAATCTGTAAAAGCAACAGAAAACTCCATTATAGTAAACAACGAGGAGGTAAAAATTTATGCGCAGAAAGATCCCGCACAGATTCCGTGGGCTGCACATGAAGTAGATGTGGTATTGGAATGTACCGGTTTTTTTACGGATAAAGATAAAGCGGCCTCGCACCTAACCGCCGGAGCCAAAAAAGTCGTGATTTCCGCTCCTGCGACAGGTGACCTGAAAACTATTGTTTTTAATGTGAACCATGATATACTGGATGGTTCTGAAACCATCATCAGTTGCGCTTCCTGTACAACCAATTGCCTTGCTCCAATGGCAAAGGTATTGGAAGATAAATATGTAATCACAGCAGGTTTAATGACTACGGTTCATGCTTATACCAACGATCAGAATACCCAGGATTCACCACACGCCAAGGGCGATCTTCGAAGAGCCAGGGCCGCAGCGCAGAATATTGTTCCAAACAGCACTGGTGCCGCAAAAGCAATCGGTTTGGTGCTGCCTTCCCTGAAAGGTAAGCTTGATGGTACCGCACAACGGGTACCTATTCTTACCGGTTCGTTAACAGAACTCACCACAGTATTGGGCAAAAGAGTAACTGTTGATGAAATCAATGCGGCGATGAAGGCAGCTTCAAATGAAAGCTTCGGATACACAGAAGATGAAATAGTGAGCAGTGACGTGATTGGTATTCACTATGGTTCATTATTTGATGCCACACAAACAAAAGTTTTGGTGGTTGGCGATACACAATTGGTGAAAACCGTAAGCTGGTACGATAACGAAATGAGTTATGTAAGTCAGTTGGTAAGAACAGTTAACTATTTCGCAAAACTGATTTCAAAATAAATTACGCTAAAAGGCGGATCATTGCATGATAGAAATGCAATGTTCCGCCTTTTATGCCTTAGTAAATATCCCTCTATGTCGAGATTTTCTGATACGAACTTTAAAGGCCTGAAAGCATTGGTAAGGGTTGACTTCAATGTTCCCCTGAATGATAAATTTGAAATTACTGATGACACGAGGATGACTGCCGCTATTTCTACAATCAAAAAGATTCTGGGTGATGGTGGTTCTGTGATTTTGATGAGTCACTTCGGAAGACCCAAAGACGGACCTTCAGAAAAATATTCTTTAAAACATCTATTACCTCATCTTTCTGAGTTACTCGGCAGCGGAACTGCTGTTTTATTT
Source organism: Chitinophagales bacterium (assembly GCA_031425315.1). Lineage (GTDB taxonomy): Bacteria > Bacteroidota > Bacteroidia > Chitinophagales > Chitinophagaceae > Pollutibacter. Next base: position 6,269 of record JANPJC010000358.1, on the reverse strand, counting down.
GCCGATGATTGTATTGGTGAAAAAGCATTTTTGACTGCCGGGATGCTTCGCTCTGGCGAAGTGTTGTTGCTCGAAAATTTGAGATTTTATAAAGAAGAGGAGAAAGGAGACCGTGGCTTTGCAGAAAAACTCAGCAAATTAGGTGATGTGTACGTAAATGATGCATTTGGTACTGCTCACCGGGCACACGCATCAACAGCGATAATTGCCGATTTTTTTCCGAAAGAGAAAAAGATGTTTGGCTTACTGATGGAGTCAGAAGTGGAAAGTGGTGAAAAAGTACTGCACAATGCCGAGAAACCATTTGTGGCAATCATCGGTGGGGCTAAGGTGTCTGACAAAATCCTGATTCTGGAAAACTTACTGGATAGGGCAACAGACATCATCATAGGTGGCGGAATGGCGTATACTTTTTGCAAAGCTGAAGGCGGTAAAATAGGCAATTCACTATGTGAAGAAGACAGGCTGGACACAGCATTGGAAATTCTTAAAAAAGCAGAAGAAAAAGGTGTAAATATTCATCTTCCTTCTGATTCAATTATTGCAGATAAGTTTGATGCGAATGCGCAAACTTCTGCTGCTCCTTCAAATGCCATTCCCGATGGCTGGATGGGCCTGGATATCGGGCATTATGCCATTGAACAATTCTGCAACGTAATTAAAAAAAGCAAAACAATATTATGGAACGGTCCCATGGGTGTGTTTGAAATGGAAAAATTTCAAAATGGAACCAAAGAAGTTGCCAAAGCCATAGCTGAAGCCACTACGCATGGTGCATTTTCATTGGTAGGTGGTGGCGATAGCGTTTCTGCGGTTAACCAGTTTGGCTTTGCGGATAAAGTAAGCTATGTATCAACAGGCGGCGGAGCTCTACTCGAATTGTTTGAAGGAAAGGAATTGCCCGGAATAGCTGCAATAAAGTAGCATCAGAACTTTAAAGTCTCAGATTCGTTTATACCCTATATTCGAAGGGCATTTAATTCTATACGCGCAACCTTTTTAAGTAATAACATATCTATCATTCTCAATTTCTAAAAAGCTATAACCATGAATTCAAAAAATCTGGGTTTAATTGTACTGCTAGTTGTCCTTCTCGTATTAGGCGGTTGCGGATGCAGCGGCTATAACAATATGGTTACCCAGGACCAGGGTGTGAAAGGCAAATGGGGTAATGTGCAAAGTGAATATCAAAGAAGGTCCGATCTGATTCCCAATCTTGTAAGCACTGTAAAAGGCGCAGCAGATTTCGAAAAATCAACACTCGAAGCAGTAGTTAATGCAAGAGCAAAGGCTACTCAAACTACCATTGATCCGGCAAATTTGACGCCCGAAAATATTGCGAAATTCCAGGCTGCCCAGGGAGAACTTTCCGGCGCATTGAGCAGATTGCTGGTTACTGTAGAAAAATATCCTGATCTGAAAGCAAACACTAACTTCTTAAATCTGCAAACGCAGCTCGAAGGCACTGAAAACAGAATTAAAGTTGCCAGAAATGATTTTAATAGTTCAGTACAGTCGTACAACACTACGGTTAAAACATTTCCCAACAACATCTTCGCAGGAATATTCAATTTTAAGGAGAAAGGTTATTTCGCATCAGATCCAGGCGCTGAAAAAGCACCTACTGTTGACTTTAAATAATCTCACTCATTAAATATTTAGCATTGCCACTTTTTTCATTTTCGAAAAAGAATCCATTTTTTTCCCCGGAAGAAGAAATGCGCATTGTAGAAGCGATTCGTGCAGCAGAAAAACGGACCAGCGGTGAAATAAGAATTTATGTTGAAAGCCGCTGCCGTTTTGTGGATCCTGTAGATCGTGCTTCTGAAGTGTTCTTCGGTTTAAAAATGGAAAATACAGAAGACCGTAATGGAGTGCTGATCTATATCGCGATGAAAGATCATCAGCTGGCGGTGTTTGGAGATCAGGGTATCCATGAACGTGTAGGCACTTCCTTCTGGAATGATGAGGTTAGAATGATGCTAAGCGCATTCAGTACAGAAAATTTTGTGGAAGGGGCTATCTCGATTATAAATGATATCGGCGAGGCACTACTGCATCATTTTCCTTATGAAAAGGAAGACCGGAATGAATTGCCGGATAATATCGTATTCGGAAAATAAATGAAGAAGATTTTAATTCCCATATTGCTGCTGATTTCAACGCTGTCGTTTGCACAGATTGAAAATGCAATTCCAAAGGCTCCCAATCCGCAACGGTTAGTGGTTGATCAAACCAATACACTGACGCCGGATCAGCTACAGGCACTGGAAGCTAAGCTGGTGGCTTACGACGACACTACATCGAATCAGATTACGGTTGTTATCGTCCCTTCAACCGGCGATTATGATATTTCTGATTTTGCCTTTACAATTGGTAGAAAATGGGGTGTGGGAAACAAGGAATTTAATAATGGAGTAGTATTTCTTATCGCAAAAACCGATCGAAAGGTTTTTATAGCCCCGGGATATGGACTCGAAGGTGCTATCCCTGATATCACTGCCAAAACGATAATAGAACGGGAGGTGGTCCCTAACTTTCGTGGCGATGATTACTACCGCGGGATAGATAACGGTGTTACAGCACTCATTAAAGCTGCTTCAGGCGAGTATAAGGCCCCGGCAGGATATACCAAAAGGGGAAAGAAGGGGAGTAATCTTACTGGGATCATTGTGCTGATCATTATCGTTGTACTGATAATTGGCCGCTCTTCCGGTGGCAGAGGCGGTGGCGGTTCATTCATGAGCAGGAGAGGCTATCGTAACTTTAATGGTCCTGTATTCTTCCCTCCTATTGGTGGAGGTGGTTGGGGAGGCGGTGGCAGTGGTGGAGGTGGTGGCGGCGGCTTCGGTGGTTTCGGAGGCGGCAGTTTCGGTGGCGGCGGTGCCGGCGGTAGCTGGTAGATATCCCTTATATCTTTATTTCACATCTTATACAGTCTTCAATTTTAAGGTATTGTTACAGGGTAAGTGTAATTATTAAATTAGATTTGCCTACATACCTTTTGGTTAAATACTGTATTCATGACAATACGCTTGTATTTCATTCTATGCCTGTTTTTTACTTCCGGCATTACTGCCCAGCACAATCACTATTTATATATTCAGAGTGAACCACCTCAGCCATTTTATTTAAAGATGGGATCCGGAGTATTAAATTCCAATGCCGGCGGCTTCCTGATATTGCCCAAATTGCAGGATACCTCAATCAGTTTTATTATTGGATTTGCAGGAAATCAATTCCCGCCTTATAAGTTCACCATTCCGACAATGAAAAAAGACAAAGGTTTTTCATTGAAGAATTTTGGAGAAAAAGGGTGGGGCCTTTTTGATTTGCAGACGTTGGAAATTCTGATGGGAGAAAAGACAGGCGGGGAGAATTCAATAAAGGTAAAATACCAACCTCCAATTACGCAGGATGCATTCACTGTTATTTTAGCTGCTGTAATAGACGATCCAGGGCTTACAAGTACTCATCTGGTTGGCAAAGAGGACTTGATGGTTGCAGCAGTAGTACCAACGGTACAAAAAAATGTGGAGCTAAATACAGGAGAATCCATTTCCAAATCCCGGAAAAACATAAACTCACCTGTGGAGGAAGGCAGGAAATCCGTTGCTGAAGCAGGTAAATCTAATGCTGTAAAAGAGTCTCCTAAAATAATAGAAGATAAAAAAGCTGCTGTTCCTGAAAAAAAATCATTCGCCGCTAATAAAAAACAGGTCAGCAAAATAATAATCCAACCCACTGCGGCCGTTAAGAAAATCAGTCAGGAAATTGTAGCAGATGGATTGCTGATCGTGTATTCAGATCCATTTACAAATGGGAAACCGGATACTGTAAATATTTTGATTCCGGCATTTAAAGAACCAATAGTTGTAGCACAACTCGAAAGGGTAACCGAAATTAAAGAACCATTCATTGATTCGGTAAACCAACCTTCTGAAATAACTTCATTATCGGCAGAAAAAATTACACCGGAATCAAAATTAAGTGAAAGCACTGCAGGCTTGCCAGATACTAATACGCCAACGTCAATTACACGTAAGGATTGCCGGAAAGTGGCTACAGATAAAGATCTTGCTGCTTTGAAGAGACGAATACTTACTATACGGGAAGAGTCGGATATGGTAGCGGCAGCAACAAAAGAATTTAAACAAAAATGTTACAGTACTGATCAGATAAAAAGTATTTCTTTTGTGTTTTTAACCGACGAAGGGAAATATAAATTGATGGATGCTGCCTATCCTTTTGTTTATGATCCTGCAACATTTTCTGGTTTGGAATCATTGTTGAACGATAGCTACTACATCAATCGTTTTAAAGCATTGTTACGATAATTCATTTCTATCGTACTCAACATACTTAACTTTTATGCAGCGGTTTTTTCTGGAAGTTTCATATGATGGAACAGGCTTCAGTGGTTTCCAGGTGCAGCAAAATGCTGTCACCATTCAATGGGAGGTAGAGAAGGCGCTGAGTGTATTATTGAAAGAAAAAATTGTTTGCACAGGATCTTCGCGTACTGATGCAGGCGTACATGCAATACAAAATTACTTTCATTTTGATTTTTACGGAACGATACCTGACGGCCTGGTATATCATCTCAATGCAATATTGCCTGCAGCCATCAGTGCAAAAAAAATTATAGGGATGAAGGAAGGCCTGCATTGCAGGTTCCATGCCAGTTCAAGAGTGTATCGTTATGACCTGCATGTTAATAAAAACCCTTTTTTAGTAAACAGATCCTGGTTTTTTCCTTATCCGCTGGAAGAGGATTTAATGAATGAGGCAGCGGCCATAATTCTTCAGACTAATGATTTTTCAAGTTTTGCCAAACGAAATGCAGATGTGAAAACACATTTATGTACGATTTTCCGTAGCGAATGGGAAAAAACTGCTGAGGGCTGGAGCTATCATGTGGAAGCAAACCGGTTTCTGAGGGGGATGGTACGGGGTTTGGTGAGTACAATGTTGCTGGTGGGAAGAAAAAAACTTGACATAAAACAATTTATTGGGGTGATAGAGGGACGAAACAATCAAAAAGCTTTTTTTAATGCCCCGGGCCATGGTTTATACCTCGTAAATGTTAATTACCCTGCTGATTTCTTTATCTAACCCTTATAATTTCGATGTTGTGAAGGGTTGATTTTGCTCATTTTTGGAGCAAAAACGGATGTTATTTTTGAAGATTAATAAGAAAGAAAATCATTCAAAAAAAGCAAATAAATCTGGTGTAAAAAAAGTGGGTGGGCGGTGGAACCTAAGAGAACAAATCCAACAAAACAAATAAAAATATTTTTTCGCTGTAATGTAGTACTGTAAAGGCTTTCGCAATAATCTAAAAAAACATGAAGAGATTTATTTGGTACGTATCGTGAAGGCGTCCTATATTTGCAACCCGCTTCGAAAAAAGCGTAGTTCTTAGACACACAAAATCTGGATTCGGTCACGAAAAATTTCTGAAAAAAGATTTGGTAGATAATTAAAAGCTCCTACCTTTGCACTCCCAATCGAAAAATTGGGCGGCGAAAAAAAAGCTGAAAGTTCTTTGAAAGTTTGGAAAGCAGTAACACATAACGTTTCGTTTTTACGGAACAAAATGGTAAGGCGAATTACAATTTAACTTTTGAATTGAGCAAATCGATTCTACATTATTTACAATGGAGAGTTTGATCCTGGCTCAGGATGAACGCTAGCGGCAGGCTTAATACATGCAAGTCGTGGGGCAGCGCAGTATAGCAATATATAGGCGGCGACCGGCAAACGGGTGCGTAACACGTACGCAACCTTCCCGTTACTGGGGAATAGCCCAGGGAAACTTGGATTAATACCCCATATTATATAGAATCAGGCATCTGGTTTATATCAAAGCTTCGGCGGTAACGGATGGGCGTGCGGTTGATTAGATAGTTGGCGGGGTAACGGCCCACCAAGTCTACGATCAATAGCTGATGTGAGAGCATGATCAGCCACACGGGCACTGAGACACGGGCCCGACTCCTACGGGAGGCAGCAGTAAGGAATATTGGGCAATGGACGCAAGTCTGACCCAGCCATGCCGCGTGAAGGATGAAGGTCCTCTGGATTGTAAACTTCTTTTTTCTGGGGCGAAAACTGGTTTTTCTAAATCACTTGACAGTACCAGAAGAATAAGCACCGGCTAACTCCGTGCGAGCAGCAGCGTTAATACTGTGGGTGCAAGCGTTATCCGGATTCTCTGGGTTTTAAGGGTGAGTAGGTCGGCAGGTAAGTCAGTGGTTAAATCGCCG
>JANPJC010000357.1:0-3263 GCA_031425315.1 Chitinophagales bacterium | reverse complement strand
AACCCAAGTGACTTTAGTTTGTACCGCAGCGATCAGACGGTAAATGATATTCAGAGTGTAAAAACCAATTGGGTGTCACCGGATTATTTGACAATGATGAATTTCGAACCCGTTAAAGGAAGAGTATTCTCTACAGATTTCCCTGCTGACACTGCGAATAAAATTGTTGTCAATGAAGCAACAATAAAACGATTTAATATTGATTTGGACAAAGCTGTGGGAGCAAAATTAAATTTTGACTGGCAGGGTCAGACGCATAGTTTTGAAGTGATCGGAGTACTAAAGGATTTTCACTTTGAAGCGCTGCACCAGCCTATCGTTCCTTTTGCTTTCTTATTGAATAATGTACCGGATTTTAACTATCTGATTGTCCATTTAAATGAAAAAAATGTGTCCGCTGGCATTGAACACCTCAAAAAACAATGGAAAACCATAAGACCTGACGAACCATTTGAATTCAGTTTCCTTCAGGAAGATTTTCTAAAAAATTATGAAGCTGATAAAAGAACAGCATCAATTGTAAACTACTTTACAGTTGTATCTATACTGATTTCATGTTTAGGTTTATTTGGACTTGCTGCTTTTGCTGCACAGCAACGTACGAAAGAGATTGGTGTAAGAAAAGTATTAGGCGCTTCAATTGGCAGCATTACCACTCTCCTATCCAAAGATTTTATAAAACTGGTTGCCATTGCAATTATTATCGCGTGCCCGTTTGCATGGTATTTAATGCACGAATGGCTAAAAGAATTTGCATATAGAACAAAAATTGAATGGTGGATATTTCTAATTGCAGCATTTGTGGCTATTTTGATAGCACTTATCACTGTTAGTTTCCAGGCAATAAAAGCTGCGCTGATGAATCCGGTGAAAAGTTTGCGATCGGAATAGGCAGCAGGCAGTAGGCAATGGGCAATAGGCAATAGGCAATAGGCAATAGGGAACAGCCAATACATAGATTCTTATATGTTTCTGTACAACTGAATAGGCTGACCGCTCAACTCTGTGGCCAAAAAAGTTCTACCAGGAACTTTCAAGATTTCTAAATACAGGCCACTGAGGTTAACGGAGGTTTTGAGTTGAGCGGAGAAAAAACATGAATAACAGTTTCTCACAAATGGCTGTTCCCTGATCACTGCTTACTCCTTACTGCTCACTTGTATTGGCTGTTCTCTACAGTCTACCGTCTACTGTCTACCGTCTGTGTATTGGCTGTTCTCTGCTTACTGCTCACTACTTACTACTCACTAATAAAAGACAAATCCTCCTCTTCAACATCAACCGTTTTGCGCGCCAATGAAGCTGTATTTTCTACAATATTTTTAAACTCCCTTCTATATCCCTGTTCATCATTTCCTATGGATGACCTGATCATTTTCAAAAGCCTGTTATAAGTTACATTGCCTTTGAACTCCGAATTACGAACCAGCATTCCATACCCTGCAACAGCAGATGCAAAACGAAAGTTTTCTGAAGCAGATTCCCAATTTCTATTGGAAATATTTACAACATGAACCAACAATTTACTTTTATCGCTATCAGGTTGCTTATACCTGATTTTCACTGTCATCATTTCATTGGCAGACTTTGAAATGACGTTGGTTTCGGCTACCGGTGACTGATACTTTAATGCATCAACACTATCTGTAAAACTACTGTTCACCCCTTTTGGAATAATTTCATACAAAGCAGTAACTGTATGACCGCTTCCCATTTCACCTGCATCTTTCTTATCATTGTTGAAATCTTCCTTGTTCAATAACCTGTTTTCATAGCCTACCAGTCTGTATGCTTTGACAAATGCGGGATTAAACTCCACCTGCAGTTTTACATCTTTCGCAATTGTAAAAAGGGTTCCGCCAAATTCATTTACCAGCACTTTTTTGGCTTCATTCAATTGATCAATGTAAGCATGGTTACCATTGCCTTTATTTGCCAGCTTCTGCATTTTCGCATCCTGGTAATTACCCATACCAAAACCAAGCACAGTGAGGAATACACCCGACTTCCTCTCCTCTTCAATCATCTTCACAAGCGCATCATCGCTGCTTGCACCGACATTAAAATCGCCATCAGTGCATAATATCACGCGATTATTCCCTTCTTTCAATAAATGTGACTTAGCAGTAGAGTATGCAAGTTGAATTCCAGCACTTCCGGCAGTTGAACCACCTGCTTCAAGTCTGTCAATAGCTTCCCTGATTTTCTGTTTTTCAGTTCCGCTGGTGGGTGGCAGTACCAATCCGGCCGCACCTGCATATACAACCATCGATACATGGTCTTCTTTTCGCAACTGATCCACCAAAAGATTCATTGAAGCTTTAACCAGCGGCAATTTATTCGCATCCTGCATAGAGCCGGAAACATCAATCAAAAAAACAAGATTTGAAGGCGGAAGATTCTCTACTGCAATTTTTTTCCCCTGCAGTCCCACCATTACAAGCTGATGTTTTTTATTCCATGGACTTGCCGCTACTTCCGTATACACAGCAAATGGATCTTCACCTGTTGGTTGTGCATAATTGTAAGAAAAATAATTGACCAGTTCTTCAATCCTCACCGCATCTGCCGGAGGCAGCTGTCCGTTATTTATAAACCGGCGAAGATTACTATAAGAAGCAGCGTCAACATCAATAGAAAAAGTCGAAAGCGGATGATCTTTTGCTGCCATAAAACGATTTTCAATAATGTTGTCGTAACCTTCAGCATTATTCGAAGTTATATGAGTATCATTGAGAGATTGGTCACGATTCCTCCCTCGTCTCTTTTCAACTGACACTCCTGCCACGCGGCCCTGCAATTGATTCGATGCAGGAGCATTGGTGATACTCTGACTTTTTATTGTTGTCATTGCACCAGTAACCTCACGCTTCCGTTGTGTACCATAACCAATCACTACCACCTCCGACAACTCGTTTGAAGATGGTTTTAACTGAACAGACAACGTTTCCTGATTTGTTATTTTCACTTCAACAGCATCAAAACCAACACATGAAAAGACGAGCACTGATTTGAGTGATGGTACCTGTATAGAAAAACGACCATAGGCATCACTGGCAGTTCCCACCTTTGTGCCTTTCACCATAACCAATGCGCCTATGATTGCTTTCCCTGACTGATCCGAAATGGTACCTGAAATGATAAATGGTTCTTTTATAGAAAAACCCAACTGTATTCCTGCTGTAAGTAGCAGGACGATCATGATAGTCCGCATAATATTGATTTTATATCTTGATGCTGCAACATTTCACATTACATAATTC
>JANPJC010000356.1:0-4363 GCA_031425315.1 Chitinophagales bacterium | reverse complement strand
ATTACATATTCCTTCTATACTGCCCGCCCACTTCATATAGTGCATGAGTAATTTGTCCGAGCGAGCAATACTTCACCGTTTCCATGAGTTCTTCAAAAAGGTTTCCATTTTCTATAGCGACTCTTTTCAGTTGTTCCAGCGCAGGCTTTGACCGCTCTTCATTACGTGTCCAGAAAGCCTGCAGGTTTTGTATCTGCTGCTCTTTTTCTTCATTGGTACTTCGTATTACTTCGCCGGGTACAATTGTTGGACTCCCCTTCTTATTCAGAAAACTGTTTACGCCTATAATGGGCAATTCGCCTGTGTGTTTCAAATTTTCGTAGTACAAACTTTCTTCCTGAATTTTATTTCGCTGGTACATCCTTTCCATTGCTCCTAATACACCGCCGCGTTCATTGATACGATTAAATTCCAGCATCACTGCTTCTTCCACCAGGTCGGTAAGCTCTTCAATTAAAAAAGAACCCTGGTTGGGATTTTCGTTTTTCGCTGTGCCGAGTTCACGATTGATTATTAATTGTATCGCCATTGCGCGTCGAACACTTTCTTCAGTAGGTGTTGTAATTGCTTCGTCATATGCATTGGTGTGCAGGGAATTACAGTTATCATAAATTGCATACAACGCCTGCAATGTTGTACGGATATCATTGAAGTCTATTTCCTGCGCATGTAAACTTCTGCCCGATGTCTGAATATGATATTTCAACATCTGGCTGCGTTTGTTGGCTTTATATTTATTCTTCATTGCCTTCGCCCATATACGGCGCGCCACACGGCCAATCACGGCATACTCAGGATCCATTCCATTGCTGAAAAAGAAAGAAAGGTTCGGTGCAAAGTCATCAATATTCATTCCTCTGCTCAAATAGTACTCTACATACGTAAAGCCATTTGACAACGTAAATGCCAGTTGCGTAATAGGATTGGCACCAGCTTCAGCAATATGATATCCGCTGATAGAAACGCTGTAAAAATTTCGCACCTCATTTGTGATGAAATATTCCTGCACATCGCCCATCAGTTTTAACGCAAATTCCGTACTGAAAATACATGTATTCTGGGCCTGGTCTTCTTTCAGAATATCCGCCTGAACCGTACCCCTTACCTGGTTCAAAGCCTGTTTCTTCAATTCCTGGTATACTTCCGCAGGCAAAACTTCTTCTCCACTCAATCCCAAAAGTTTTAACCCGAGACCAACATTTCCATTAGGCAACCCATCCGGCGCAGCAGGATTGAAATACACCGGCCTTTTCCCTTCGCTAAATTTTTGTTTTAGTTTTTGCTCCACTGCATCAGCAAAATGATTCTGTTCAATCCATTTTTCGCAAAGCTGATCGATTGCGGCATTCATAAAAAATGCCAGAATAATTGGAGCAGGACCATTGATAGTCATACTCACAGAAGTGTTGGGACTGCACAAATCAAAACCGCTGTATAATTTTTTTGCATCATCAACAGTTGCAATACTTACACCACTATTTCCAACTTTTCCATAAATATCAGGACGAACAGCAGGATCCTCACCATATAGCGTAACCGAATCAAAAGCAGTTGACAAACGTTTCGCAGGCTGATCTACTGAAACGTAGTGGAACCGCCTGTTCGTTCTTTCCGGGCAGCCTTCGCCGGCAAACATTCTTGTTGGATCTTCCCCTTCTCTTTTTAATGGAAAAACTCCCGCAGTATACGGAAAATGACCTGGCACGTTTTCCTGTGCCTGCCATTTTAAAATATCTCCCCAGTCTTTAAACTTTGGTAGTAACACTTTTCGGATAGTTGTACCAGACAAACTCTTTCCCGTCATGGGCTGACGAATAATTTTATCCCGCACTTTGTATTCAAAAAATTCTTCCCGGTATGCCTTTATTTTTTCGGGCCAATGAAAAACCATTGTTTTACTCAATGGATTTAATTGTTCCGTGTACAAAATAATCTGTTCTTTTAATACACTCAATAATTGTTCCTCTCCGGTTGCTGATAGCGTCTGCAATACACCTTGTAACTGGTATAATTTGGTGGCAATATCAGCCTGACTATTAACAGTATCGTTATACTCTTTGATTGTTTCTGCAATCTCACTGAGATACCTCACCCTTGCTGGCGGAATGATAAATGTTTTTGCAGATGTTGCCAGATCAATTGACATGGCAGCGTCACCAAAACTCATGTTGGTTTTTTCCTGAATTTTGATGATCAAAGAACTGAAGAGTTGATTCACTCCTGGATCATTAAACTGCGAAGCGATTGTTCCGATGACAGGCAATTCTTCATCTTTTGCTGTCCATTTAGCATGATTGCGTTTATATTGTTTTCGTACATCACTCAATGCATCCAGTGCTCCTGCTTTATCGAACTTGTTGATTGCAATAATATCAGCATAGTCGAGCATGTTAATCTTTTCCAGCTGCGATGGTGCCCCATACTCAGGTGTCATAACATACAAACTCACGTTGCAATGATCCAAAATGCTCGCATCACTTTGCCCAACGCCAGCTGATTCTAAAATGATCAGATCATAGCCGGCAGTTTTGCAGATATCAATAGCCTCATCTACATAAGCACTTAATGCTTTATCGCTTTCTCTTGTTGCCAAACTGCGCATATAAGCGCGCGGATGATGAATAGCATTCATCCTTATGCGGTCACCTAATAATGCACCACCTGTTTTTTTCTTAGATGGATCAACTGAAATTACAGCGATAGTTTTATCATTGAAAGCATGCAAAAATCTTCGGACGATTTCATCCGTCACAGACGATTTTCCTGCGCCACCCGTTCCTGTTATCCCCAATACCGGAGGAAAACTTCCTGACAACTCTTTTGCATTTTCAATAGCCGCATTGTTTTCTGCATTTGTTATAGCACGCGCAACTTTCCTTACGTCTTTCCATTCGCCCAAAGTCATTTCAGTTTGAAATTGACCCGGCTGTCCATTCAAAGAATAATGGCATTGATTTAGTAAATCTTCGATCATTCCTTCAAGCCCCATTCTGCGCCCATCATCCGGAGAGTAGATCCGATTGATTCCATAGGCATGTAATTCTTCAATTTCTTCAGGCAAAATCGTTCCCCCGCCGCCGCCAAATATTTTGATATGACCGCAACCATTCTGGGCCAATAAATCTTTCATGTATTTGAAAAATTCAACATGGCCGCCCTGGTAACTTGTGATAGCAATCCCATGCGCATCCTCTTCAATGGCACATTCTACAATTTCAGCTACGGAACGGTTATGACCGAGGTGAATGATTTCTGCCCCTTTACTTTGCAGTATACGGCGCATAATGTTAATAGCTGCATCGTGCCCGTCGAACAGGCTTGCAGCTGTAACTATTCTTATTTTTTGATCGGCTATTTTTTCCATGGCAAAAACTAACAGTTGTTAGGAAGACAAAAGTAGGTAAATAACCCGAAGTCAATATTTGGTGATAAGTTTTAGGTTTTTAAGTTGTAGGTAAACAGCCAAAATATGTAAAACGGTGACTATTCTTCAATTAAGTTTTCATTTTAATCTCTGGGTTCCCTATCCGGTATACGAAACGTGATACCAAAAGATGCATTAAACTTGCGTGTGTCGTAACTGCTTAACGGCGTGGACACTGAAAATTGCATATGCGGGGCAACCCATTCAGCATTGGGAATATTAAATTTCAGATCCACGCAGGGTTCAAAAAAGGAGAATGTTTTTCCTTCAAGCGGCGTTAATCTATAAGACTCAAGTTCAGGCTGCAAATAATTAGTTTTAATATCTGAATAATGAACATTTAGAAATTTAGCAGCTACAGCCATTTTGAAATACCTGTTGAAATGAAAATGAATGGCAGGATGCAGATAAAATCTGAAAACATTATTATTATGAAACCTGGTGATTGATGTTGTACCTGCGGGAACAGTTGAATAGTCATACAATTCCCCCCGTTCTTGCATTTCATATTTTCCAGCGCCTACACCACCAAATAACTGCAGATACACTTTATCGAGCCGATGAATAGAAGTATAGTAACCACCCCCGATTTCCCAATTCATTCTTTTATACTTTACAGTACTGATAGTTTGCAGTGCTCCTCCAAAAAGATAATTTTCATTGTACGATTCTTTCTCCCAGCGATAGCCTAATGATCCTGTTATTGCCCAGTGATTTGATATGGCGACAGCAGCATTAAAATCTGCGCCATTGTGATATCTAACACTGTCAGAAACAGTGGCATTATCACCGTTCGTACTATAGAATCCATCTACCTGGAAATCGCCTTTCTTTTTTAGTGATGGCAGATTTTGAGTGGTGGTGCTGTAGATATAACGCGGAGTATTACAGGAGATGATTAAGATCAGCAATACCGGGATAAGGAATACCAAAAATGTT
>JANPJC010000355.1:0-4803 GCA_031425315.1 Chitinophagales bacterium | reverse complement strand
TCTTGCTGCAGGTGAAGATCCGGCAGAAGATGAATACACGCTTAAACAGTCCGTACTTTTTAATATGTGTTGCGAAAAGCTGCAGTCACATCTTGGCTACACATTTATCAGGCATATAGCTAATACGGCCGCCATCCGTCGACACGCTCAATTGCAGATGGATATGGTAAGACTTGGTATAGGCTTATATGGCATAGATCCCGCCGGTCTTGAGACCGCAAACTTGAAGGAAGTATCTACCTTAAAAACTACTGTGGCCCAGGTAAAACAAATATCGGCCGGAGAAACCGTTGGATATAACCGGAAGGGAAAACTGACCAGAGAATCATTAATTGCCACCATCCGGATTGGTTATGCAGATGGCTATCCCAGGGCGCTTGGCAACGGTAAAGGCAAGGTTTGGATTAATGGTGAGCTGTATCCAGTTATAGGGAATGTTTGCATGGATATGACGATGGTAGATATCACCGGATCCCGGGATATCAAACCAGGCAGTGATGTGATCGTTTTTGGCGGTCCACTGCCGGTTTCAATTGTTGCAAAATGGGCGGATACCATTCCCTACGAAATCATGACCGGCATCTCGCAAAGGGTCAAACGTTTGTACTACCATGAATAAGATTATGTAACCGGTTAAAAATATGTTAATGGGAATCCTTTGCTGCCATTGCTTTTCAACTGCTCGTAACCAACTGATTCTTCATATATTTGCCGTTCAAATGTCCAATTAGTGAAATTAAAGCACGTTTTCCTGCTCACCTTTTTGATCCTTTTCCTTGACCAGGCTTTGAAAGTTTTTATCAAAACCAATTATTATCTGGGGCAGGAACATAATGTTATTTCCAATATAGCATGGTTTAAAATGCATTTTATTGAAAATGAAGGGATGGCTTATGGATGGAAGCTGGGAGGGGAGTGGGGAAAGATGGCCCTGACGCTGTTCAGGCTGGTGGCAGTAATTTTTGGCACATTCTATTTGCGGTACATCATTCAGAAAAAATATCACACGGGATTTGTTATCTGCGCTACACTTATTTATGCCGGCGCAATTGGTAATCTGATAGACAGCTTGTTCTACGGAATGATATTTGAAAACAGTGACCCCTACGCGCAGAACATCGCACGCTCTGTTTTACACAACGAATTTACTGGTGGCTATGCTGGATTTCTTCACGGTAAAGTAGTTGATATGCTTTATTTTCCTGTCATCACAGATGCAAAATTTCCATCATGGTTTCCGCTCTGGGGTGGAGAACAATTTGAGTTTTTCAGACCTGTGTTTAATATCGCTGACGCCTCAATTTCTTTTGGCGTAATAACCATTTTGATTTTTCAGAAAAGATTTTTTAATACCAATGAACAAGTCACTCATCCCACTGTTGAAACCAGCTCAACCGTGAATGATGAAGTTCAGATTTCCTGATTTTATAGTTATAACCTGATGCAGATGAGAAAAACACTGGTGTCACTTCTTATAGTTTTATCTGTTGTATCCTGTCAGAAAGAGTTAAGTATAGAAGACGGTGGAGTGGTTCCCCCACCAGATCCCAATAATCCGCCGATTGGAATTAACTGCAAAGTGCAGCAGATTTTGGCAGTTGATTCACTCACGGGAAAAGGATTATTGTCAGTTTTTACGGCTTTTAAAAATAATGGCCTGGCCGACCGGGTTACTGTTTATGACTCAATAAGTGCTACGGTTGAATTCACCTCAGGCTTTACTTACAGCGCACTGGCAGATTCATTTTTTATCAGTCCTACAGATTATTTTGTGGTTGATAATAACCGGAGAGTAAATTCATTTACAACAATAGATTATACAGGTAATACTTTAGATACGCTGACCTACCGGTATCAGTATGACGGTAATGGTTACCTGACAACAAAAGATTTGTATGTTTCTTCATTGCCGGTACCAGTGATAAGATTTTCATATGTATGGAGTGGTGGAAACCTGGTGTCGGTATCTGGAAACACAGCAATTGTAGGGTTAACACAAAAAATTCTAGAAGCCACGTTGGAATATAATAATACTGCCACTGCTAAAAACTTTCTGCCGGTTTATCCTGATGGTTTTGAATCTTCACTGTTTTTGATGGCATTAAATCTCGGCAAAGCTTCAACGAACCTCGTTAAGAAAATGACTATTAAAACATATGATGAATTGGGCCAGCCCGACGAGACGTTGGTGTCGGAATATAAAAATTATAAGTTTTCTTCAGATGGTTATCTTACGGAGTGGTATATTAGCGGAGATTTGTTAGGAGGCTCGCCGTTTGTTGAAGGCCGTTCACTTTTCAAATATTATTGTCAATAAAATATTTCTCTCTACCCGTGTAAAAAAAATCAGCCCTCGCAAGAGGGCTTTTTTATTAATGGGGAAGCGATACTTTTTCGCCCCAGCTTTCCCTGTCGAGACTGCGATATTGAATGGCTTCTGCTATATGTTCAGGTTGAATATTTTCCGTTCCTGACAGATCTGCTATTGTACGCGCAACCTTTAAAATTCTGTCATACGCCCGTGCAGATAAATTAAGCTTTTCCATTGCTACTTTAAGAAGATTGTTGGAAGCCTGGCTGAGCTGACAAATTTGCGCCAGCTGTTTACTGTTCATATGTGCATTGGCAAAAATCCCCGTACTCTCTTTGAAGCGTTCTTCCTGGATCATCCTTGCACTAATCACTCTTTCCCGGATGACTTCTGATTTTTCATGGACCTGAGTAGATGATAACTCGCCAAATGGTACAGGTGTTACTTCAACATGCAGATCGATGCGATCGAGTAAAGGTCCTGAAACTTTATTGAGATATTTCTGTACCATTCCCGGCCCGCATGTACAGTCTTTTTCCGGGTGATTATAATACCCGCAGGGACATGGGTTCATTGAAGCAACGAGCATGAAAGATGCAGGAAAGTCTACTGATATTTTCGCACGGCTTATTGTCACCCTTCTTTCTTCCATAGGCTGACGCATTACTTCGAGCACTGTCCGTTTAAATTCGGGCAGTTCATCCAGAAACAGCACTCCATGATGTGATAATGAAATTTCACCTGGTTGTGGTATGGTGCCGCCGCCTACGAGGGCAACATCACTGATCGTGTGGTGTGGTGAACGAAAAGGCCGACGGGAAATAATCGTGGCATTCTCAGGGAGTTTGCCCGCGACACTGTGAATTTTTGTTGTTTCCAATGCTTCCTGGATAGTGAGCGGCGGAAGTATCGTCGGCAGCCTTCTTGCCAACATCGTTTTACCTGCACCAGGCGGGCCAATGAGGATTACATTATGCCCGCCTGCCGCGGCAATCTCCAGCGCACGTTTAATATTTTCCTGACCTTTTACTTCTGAAAAATCAAATTCAAAAGCATATTGCTGAAACATGAATTCCTCTCTTGCATTTACAATTAACGGCTGTAGCGATTTTTCTCCCGTTTCAAAAAACTCAATCACTTCTTTGATATGCGATACGCCGTATACATTGAGGTTATTAACCATCGCCGCTTCTTTTGCATTGGCTGCGGGCACAATTAAGCCTTTGAACTTATCTTTCCTGGCCTGTATGGCAATCGGCAGGGCTCCCTTGATGGGACGAACTTCGCCGTCGAGGCTAAGTTCTCCCATCATGAGATAATCCTGCAGTTTTTCCCAGCTTGCAATTTGTTCAGAAGCCCCCAGCACACCGATAGCAATCGGCAAATCAAAAGCAGTCCCACTCTTCCTTACATCTGCAGGCGCCAGGTTCACTGTGATTTTGGTACGCGGCATTTCATAGCAATTGGTTTTTATCGCGCTTTCCACTCTTTGCAAGCTTTCTTTTACAGCAACATCCGGCAGCCCAACGATATAATAGTGTGCTCCCTGTTTATTCCAGTTCACTTCAACAGTGATGGTCATTGCTTCCACTCCAAACACTGCACTGCCGTATGTTTTTACTAACATCCAGTGAAGGTATATTCACCGGAAGCCGCTTCCTTGTGTGAATCAACATGATTTGAGGAGATTAAAACGGCGGGAAATAGCGCGTCGGAAGGATGACAACAATTAAAGATTTACAGTATTGGAATGACGGTAGCACACGTGAGTTCAGATTGTCTACTTCATTTTAATCTGGCTGCATTTTCATGCAAATATTATGTGAGTAAGCTGAGGACTCTCGACTATTTAAAGGCATAGCCGGTCTCGCCTCAGGCGAGACGGAAAGAACGGCAAGGTTCGGGAATAAATTCCGGTGTATTCGTTCCCGCTCTCACCTGACCGGCGAAAAAACACCTGCAATAATTGCAGCCTTTTAATACACGCCGGGGAGACGGAAAGAACGGAAAGGTTCGGGAATTAAATTCCCTTGTATTCATTTCTGCTCTCACCGTCTCACCGGCGAGAAAAGCCCCTGATGCAATTATTGCAATTAATACGCTGGGAAAATGGAAAGAGAGATAAGAAAAGAAAAACATGTAATGCATTCATGTTTATTAGTTCTGAGATTTAAGCGAAGGTAAAAATTGAAGTTGAGAAGGATCCTGGCCCGGCTGTTTCCTATTGCCTCCTGCCCGGTTGTATCGGCTGTTCACTTCCCACTTCGTACATCACACTTCGCACTTCGCACTTCAAAAGGCTGTTAACTTCCCCCTTCGCACTTCGTACTTCCCACTTGATTCAGAGTTTCTCCAGCATCTCCACCACCTTCTCCCTTTTCAGAATAAGATATCCAATCCGATCGTTACTGATACCATCCTTCAGCTGATAACTGAATTCAAGCTGATCATTAATTGTTTTTGTTTCAAAATATTTGAAGCATATGTTGGGA
>JANPJC010000354.1:0-14921 GCA_031425315.1 Chitinophagales bacterium | reverse complement strand
GTTAACAGCCAATATACAGTTGGTAGACAGTAGACGGTAGGTAGGCAGTAGAGAACAGCAATACAGTTTTACGTTGTAAGTTTTACGTTCGACGTGAACAACTAGTGTAAGCATTCTCCGAAACCCGGAAAGATTATCTCCGTGAATCTCCTGTCTTTCATCTCTTGTTGTTTCTCCGTGTAACAAAAACTGTTTGGCCACGAAGGAACAGCCAATACAGGTTATAGGTTGTAAGTTTTCGTTTTAGGTGAATTATCAGTGTAAGCATTCTTTTGCTACCCGGAAAGATTATCTCCGTGAATCTCCCGTCTTTCGTCTCTTGTTATTTCTCCGTTTAACATAAACTTTTTGGACACAGAGTGCCACAAAGGAACAAAGGACACAGAGGAACGGCCGATACGGGTTGTGTGTATCCTGTTAACAGATGCAGGTTGCGGGTTACCGGTTGAACAGCCAAAGCCTATGGCTGGAACTTCTTACTTCGCACTTCAGAGTTCACTCATTCACCAATTCACATATTGACTGGCTGTATTTTGGACACAGAGGAACAGCCTTATTGAAGTGAGCAGTGAAGAGTAAACAGGGAAAAGCCGGCGTTTGATTATCTCATTGACATATTCACATATTCACTTTCCCCAGGGCATTCACGATTCTCGATTGACGATTCACGATTGTTTTTAAGTTCCCTTAACCCTTCTCCGTTCTTCCAAATAACTTTCCAACTCCGCTCTGGATAAACTGCTCAGATTCTTTTCCTTAGTGAGCAGACTTTTTTGCGCAGCCTGCACACCAAAATGTATATCGTTATAACCTTCCAAAGTATGGGCATCCGGATCAATGGAAATCATCGCGCCTTTATCGAGGGCCAGATTGATCCAGCTCCAGTCGATATCCAAACGCCTGGGGTGCGCATTTAATTCGATCACCACCTGATGTTTGACGCAGGCGTCAATGATCTGTTCATGATCAACGGGATATCCGTTCCGGCTCAACAACAAACGGCCTGTCATATGACCCAAAATAGTAGTAAAAGGATTTTCAATGGCTTTTAACAGCCGCATCATCGCTTTTTCCTGGCTCATCTTTAGGTTGGAATGCACCGAAGCAATAACCAAATCGAAGGTGGCCAGCACAGCATCTGCATAATCCAGCGAACCATCATTAAGAATATCGCTTTCAATGCTCTTGAAAATTTTAAAGGGGGCAAGCTTAATATTCAGCTCGTCCACCTCCTCGTGCTGGGCTTTTATTCTTTCCTCCGAAAGGCCTTTTGCATAAAAAGCTGATTTACTATGGTCGCTGATTACAAGATATTCAAGACCCTTTTCAATACATGCTTTACTCATTTCCTCCAGACTGTTACTGCCATCGCTCCAGGTGCTATGCGAATGCACGATCCCTTTGATCTCCGAGGCTTGAATAGGAGAGGGTAATGACTGTTTTTTTGCAAAACTGATAATTTCCCCTGTTTCCCTGCGAAAAGAGGGGATATAATGCACCCCGGCAGCTGAAAAAAGCTGATCCTCATTCAGGCCAGTTGTCTCCTTTCCCTCTAAAATATTTTTCCATGCATCATTAAATGCAGGAGAACTGCTGGTTTCAATCAGCAACTGATGAAAATTATCAGTACCGGAAATTGTAAACTGAATACTTATATTTTCCGGTGTTTTTGCCTTTAGCATATTCTCAGCAATCGGCTCAACTGTATTCTGTTTGGAGAGTAGAAAAAATTCCAGTTCTTCCCTTTTTGCTGTTGTAATCCATTCCAGTTGCTCGATAACAGGCAATTGTCGTTTATACGCCCCGGTTAGTGAAAACAAGGATGTTGTGAAATTTTCATTGAGTGCTTTGTCGTATGCCTCTGCGAAAGATGTAATCTCAGCGTATAAAAAGTGGCCCTGGTTTTTCATGTAGAATTCGATTGCATCCATCACATTTTGCTGAGTCTTTTCTCCAAAGCCTTTGTATAGCATCAGCCTGTTTTCCTGACAGGCATATAACAA
Source organism: Chitinophagales bacterium (assembly GCA_031425315.1). Lineage (GTDB taxonomy): Bacteria > Bacteroidota > Bacteroidia > Chitinophagales > Chitinophagaceae > Pollutibacter. The sequence goes on along the minus strand of JANPJC010000354.1, from coordinate 12,918 downwards.
TTCACCTAAACTTTCAAGCTCCATTTCTTTCCATATCAGTGCAATTTTTTTTGGACCAATACCTTTTATGTTTAACATTTCTAAAACTCCCGGAGGTGTTTTGACAATCATATCCTGTAAAATCTGCAGCTTGCCGGTATCCAGAATTTCGGCAATTTTTTTTCCGGTGGAGTCTCCAATGCCTTTTAAGCCGGCAATTTTTTCGCGCGGCAAATCACTTAACTGTACATTAAGTTGTTCAATATTGTATGCAGCGATTGAGTAGCTTTTTGATTTAAATGAGTTCTCTCCATGTATGTCCATCACTTTTGAAAGCAGGCTGAACTGGTCGGCAATCTCATAATTATCTGGCATCGTAATGAATTGATTAATGATGTGCTGAAGTAAAAAGATACTGATGGTATAAAAATAAATGAAAAGCCTAAATAATCTTATCTTCTTTGAAAGTTAGGTGTGGTAAGGCTTTCAGAAGAAATATAAACAAAAAAAAAGTCCCGCCAATTGGCGGGACCGTTATTTCTTGCAGAGAAGAACTACTTCTTCTTAGCAGCTTTCTTAGCGGCTTTTTTAGGAGCAGCTTTTTTAGCGGCTTTCTTAGGAGCAGCTTTCTTTGCAGCTTTTTTAGGAGCAGCTTTCTTAGCGGCTTTTTTAGGAGCAGCTTTCTTTGCGGCTTTTTTTGCAGTTGCCATGTGTTTCGAATTTAATGGTTTAGTAAATAAATAACAGGGTAAAAATATAAACACTTTTCTTCTTTACAAAAAAAATTTTTTTCGTAAAGATTTTTTAGTTATCCGGCAGCTTCAACTGAAGCAACAGAAACAAATGTTTTATTATTTTTTGACTTCCTGAATTCTACTAAACCATCAGTCAATGCAAACAATGTGAAGTCTCTTCCAACACCAACATTTTTGCCTGGATGATAAACAGTACCACGTTGACGAACGATGATATTGCCTGCGATAGCAGATTGACCACCAAAAATTTTCACACCCAGTCTTTTGCTCTGGGAGTCGCGGCCATTCTTTACACTACCTTCACCTTTTTTATGTGCCATAACTATGAAGTTTATTTATTGATAAGCAATTAAGCGAACTTACCGATCCTGATTTGAGTGAATAAAGTACGGTGCCCGGTTTTTTTACGGAAACCCTTTCTTCTTTTCATTTTGAACGCGATCACTTTGTCTCCTTGAATTTCGCCGAGTATTTCCGCATTCACTTTAACAGTAACATCTTTTCCTACTGCAATCTTTCCATCGTTATCAGAAAGAAGTACTTCAGTAATGTCGATGGTGTCTCCAGCTTTGCCCTCAAGATGTGGAACATACAAGCTCTGACCTTCGCTAACTCTGAATTGCTGACCGGCTATTTTAACTACTGCAAACATAATAAGCCAAAATTTAGGAGTGCAAAGGTAAGGGGAAAAAAGGGGAAACCAAAGTTTATAACTAAAAAAAGTTCTTTAAACGGTGGTTTAGTGTGGGTTGGCAAAATTATCTTTGCGGACTATAATATTGCCATAATTCCATGAAAATAAAATCTTTCCTGGCCCGGCCTTTTGCCAGTTATATACACAAGCAGATCCGGAAGGGGATGAATACGGCCGTTGAGGATCAGAAAAAGATTCTGAAAGAACTGGTGAAGGTAGGGAGGAGCGTGGAGTTTGGCGCCGATCACCACTTCAGTGATGTCGACAATTACGAGAGTTTCAGGCAGGCTGTACCCGTTCGCGACTACGAAAAGTTTAAGTCTTATATCGAGAAGATTAAGGAAGGACGCCATAATATATTATGGAAAGGACTGCCGATCTATTTTGCCAAAACTTCAGGCACTACCAGTGGGGTTAAATATATCCCTATCACCAAACAGTCCATTTCCAACCATATCAACTCTGCCAGAAACGCATTGCTCTGTTATATTGCTGAGTCAGGAAATCATCAGTTCACAAACGGGAAAATGATATTTCTTTCAGGGTCACCGGAACTTGAGAGAATAGGAGGCGTTCCAACGGGAAGATTGAGCGGCATCGTAAATCACCATATTCCAAGCTACCTCCGCACCAACCAATTACCATCTTATGAAACCAACTGCATAGAAGACTGGGAAACCAAGCTGGATAAGGTGGTGGAAGAAACTATCAACCAGAATATGACACTGATTAGTGGTATTCCTCCATGGATGCAGATGTATTTTGACCGACTGCGTCAGAAAAGCGGCAAGAAAGTAAAGGAACTTTTTCCGCAGTTCAGTGTACTGGTACATGGCGGGGTGAATTTTGAACCTTATAAAGCGAAACTGATCGACAGTATAGGTTTTGATGTAGATACAATAGAAACTTTTCCAGCGTCCGAAGGTTTTTTTGCCTTTCAGGATAGTCAGCACGCAGAAGGTTTGCTGCTGAATACTGATTCCGGGATCTTTTTTGAATTTATCCCTGCACAGGAAATTTTCAATGAAAATCCAACCAGACTCAGTCTGAAAGATGTGAAAGTGGGAGAGAATTACGCACTTATCATTAATAATAATGCAGGTTTGTGGGGTTATAATATAGGAGATACTGTTAAATTTCTTTCGGTTGATCCTTATAGAATCGCTGTTACCGGCAGGATTAAGCACTTTATTTCAGCTTTCGGTGAACACGTTATCGGTGAAGAAGTGGAATTTAGTTTAATGAAAGCCGCTGCCGAATCGGGTTTACGCATAGTTGAATTTACTGTTGCGCCAATGGTGCAAAACGGAAATGGCAGGTCTTTTCATGAGTGGTTTGTGGAATTTGAACAACAGCCTGAAAATTTAAATGATTTTGCAAGCAAGGTTGACAATAATCTACGTGATAAAAACATTTACTATGATGACCTTATCCGTGGAAACATTTTAGATCCACTTGTGATCAGGCCTTTACAAAAAAACGCTTTTATCGGTTATATGAAGTCGGTAGGTAAGCTTGGCGGGCAAAATAAAGTTCCCAGGCTTAGCAACGACCGAAAACTGGCGGAAGCTCTGCAACCTTATTCGGTTGTGGAATAAAGAACATATTTTTAAATAATGAATCCTGCCACTCAGCATAAACCAGCCGGCGCACAATTACCACTGAGCGATCACCGCAAACGGATAGGTATTTTCGGTTCTACCGGATCGATAGGAACACAGGCGTTGGATGTAATCAGCTCAAATCCTGATAAATTTTCAGTGGGATTATTAACTGCTCATTCAAACTACGAGTTGTTAATTGAGCAGGCTCTGCAGTACAGGCCCCGTGCGGTTGTTATTGTTGATGAATCAAAATACACTCATGTAAAAAATGCTTTATCCGGAAATGGTATAGAAGTTTTGGCCGGCGAACAGGCATTGGTAGACGCTGCATCAATGGATCATTATGATATGATGTTGGCTGCCATTGTAGGTTTTGCAGGTCTTCGCCCAACATTACGGGCTATCGACAATGGCAAATCGATTGCACTTGCCAATAAAGAAACTTTGGTGGTGGCGGGTGACATTGTAATGCAAAGAGCCGTGGAGAAAAGAGTTCCCGTTATTCCTGTTGACTCCGAACATTCCGCAATATTTCAATGTCTTGTTGGTGAAACCCGCAACAGGATCGAAAAAATTATATTGACAGCTTCCGGAGGACCCTTTCTTGGGAAAAAGCCTAATTACCTTGTGAACGTGAAGCGGGAACATGCATTACAGCATCCTAACTGGAATATGGGTGCAAAAATAAGTGTGGATTCTGCAACGCTGATGAATAAAGGGCTTGAGATGATTGAGGCAAAGTGGTTGTTTAATTTAAAACCTGAACAGATCCAGGTGGTGGTACATCCTCAGAGTATTATTCACTCGATGGTACAATTTGAAGATGGCAGTATAAAAGGTCAGATGGGGCTGCCCGATATGAAATTACCTATTCAGTATGCGATGGCTTTTCCCCAGCGTATAGCCAATGCATTTCCACGATTTGACTTTTCTAAATCGGCTCAATTAACATTTGAACCGCCTGATATTAAAACATTCCGTAACCTTGGTCTGGCAATTGAAGCATTATACAAAGGTGGCAACCTGCCCTGTATTCTTAATGCTGCCAATGAAATCGCCGTGTATGGATTCCTTCGCAACCGCATAGGATTTCTCGACATGACGGAAGTAATTGAACAAACAATGGCAAAAGTCCCTTACTTACCTAAACCCTCACTGGAACAATATTTTGAAAGCGATGGCGAAGCGAGAAGTTTCGCAGCCTCACTAATGAATCTATGATGGTTCAATGATTTAACCTTTTATTTCTCAAAAAATTCCGAACGTAGCGCATGAATTTATTTTTTGGATTACTGGACATTAACTGGCAGGCTGTAGGATTGCAGGCAGGGCAATTGATTCTTTCACTCAGCATATTAGTGGTGATGCATGAACTTGGGCATTTTATCCCTGCAAAGTGGTTTAAATGCCGTGTTGAAAAGTTCTATCTCTTTTTTGATCCATGGTTTTCTTTGTTCAAAAAGAAAGTAGGGGAAACTGAATATGGAGTGGGTTGGTTACCACTTGGCGGCTATGTAAAAATTGCTGGCATGGTGGATGAAAGCATGGACAAAGAACAACTGAAACAACCTCCACAAGACTGGGAATTCAGAAGTAAACCAGCATGGCAACGATTAATTATAATGATTGGCGGGGTAACAGTAAATGTATTACTGGCATTTTTTATTTACGCCATGATATTATTTACCTGGGGCGAAACAAAATTGCCAGTTGCCAACATGACTGATGGAATATGGACGGTTGATAGTCTTGCAAATGATATTGGATTAAAAACCGGGGATAAAATAATTGCAGTTAATGATAAGCCTGTAAAATATTTTGAAGACATTAATGCTGAGTTATTGTTAGGTGAAAAAATAACTGTAGAGAGGGATGGAAAAGTGCAGGACATTGTAATCCCTGTGAACTTCATTGAAAAAATTGTGGAGCAGGGTAGAAGGTCAGCGTTGTTGATGCCCCGCATTCCGGCTCTGGTGGGCGAGGTAAATGATTCATCATATGCAAAAACTGCCGGTCTTGCTGTGAAAGATAAGATTATTGGAATAGATGGTAATGAGGTAAAATATTTTGATCAGATCAAGCCATTGCTTGCAGGAAAAGAAAATGATACGATAAGATTAAAAGTTTTACGGGACGAAAAACCGGTGGAATTAACAACAGTTTTGAATAATACAGCAAGTATTGGATTTTATCCTTTGTTACCAGGGCTTGATGATTTGAAAGCGATGAATGCTTATTCTTTTGAAGTAAAAGAGTATGGATTTTTTGCTTCATTCCCTGCAGGAGTAAAAAAGGCGATAGAAAAATTATCTTTCTATGTTGCGCAGTTCAAGAAAATCTTAAATCCTTCAACAGGTGCATACAAAGGTTTGGGCGGTTTCAAGGCAATGGGTTCAATTTTTCCAAAATATGAATGGAACTGGGAAGCATTCTGGAATATCACTGCATTCTTTTCAATTGCATTGGCATTTATGAATTTATTACCGATTCCCGCATTGGACGGTGGTCACGTTATATTCACTTTGTACGAAATGATCTCTGGCCGTAAACCAAGTGAGAAATTTCTGGAGTATGCACAGATCGTTGGAATGGTGCTTTTATTTGGCTTGCTGATCTATGCAAATGGCAATGACTGGTTTGGCTGGGGAAGATCCAAATAGTGTTTAACGGTCATTGTTAGTGAGCTGGATGATCCGGCAGTAATATTCTTATACTATAAAAACAAAAGCTATCATTTCGATAGCTTTTGTTTTTTAGATCAACAATCATCAATAACTGAAGGGGTTTAAATATTTCATGCGATCTTTAACTACACATATTTTTATCTTTTCGTAACTTTTATTTGATCTGATTAAAGAAAAACGTTTAGAGGGCATTTTGCTATTTTCTATATAACGATTTCATTTCTAAACATCTACAGATGGTTAAATATTTGATTGGTAACTAAGATCAGCTATTAACATTTTAATATGCAGGTTGATGAACATTTCGTAGTTTTTGTATTACGATAATTTAAAATAATTGTTAACTTTGTTTATCACTATTCCTAAAAGCTATAATCTACTGGTAAATCCAATCTTTGCAAACGCCGCTGATTATTCCATTTCCAGACTACAACCTTAGTTGTTCCTGTGCGAAACTTGTTTTGTATTTTAAACTTCGTAGCACTTAGATCTATTTATGTGGTCAACAAATCAACCCTTGGAACGACATGATAAATTGAGACCTGTAAGAGGACAGGACGCTTACAACAGTTATGATCAACAGAGTCGTGTTGCAGTGAATGCAAATACCGTTACACGGCTATTGTTTTTTTTAGCAGGATTTATCATAATCACAGGCATTATTTTACAAACACTTTTCTATAAAACGCACATTGGGCATTTCCTGCTTTTTCTTGATAACCTTTTTAACGTCGATGAAGAGCTGAATATACCTTCATTCTTTTCAACTATTTTGCTGTTAGGTTCTGCACTGTTATTATTTATCATCACATCGCTATTATTTAAAACAAAGGACCATCATCGCTGGCATTGGATGGTATTAAGTGCTGGTTTTTTATTTCTTGCAACAGATGAAACTATAACAATTCACGAACATTTAAATAAACCTTTTAAAGCCCTATTAGGTAATGGAAGCAGTGGTCTGTTGACCTTCGCGTGGGTTGTACCAGGGATAATCATAGTTACAGGATTACTACTTATTTTCTGGAGATTTTTATTTCAATTGCCGGAGAAAACCAAAAATGCATTTATACTTGCAGGCGTCTTTTACATTGGTGGCGCAGTTGGAGTGGAAATGCTGGGAGCAAACTATGCTGATAAACACGGTCTTGTCAATCTGAATTATGCATTCTTTACTATCGTGGAGGAAACCTGTGAGATGGTGGGGATTATACTATTTATCAGGGCACTTCTTTTGTATATGCAGAACAGGTTTAAATCCATAAATTTCGATTTAATATAGCGATAATAGTAAACGATAAGCCTGATGTTTTTTTTAAAATTGAACGATAGTTCTGGCATACTGGATGCTCGTTTCTTCTGTATGAAAATTTTCAGTATCACTCCACAATAACTGGAGTTTAATGATATGCAAATACAAATGATGGGTACAGCAAGCTGTTGCTCTATTTGAGAAAACTTCAATATGTTACCGCTTTAATCAGTTTCTTTTTCCTCTTGCTCCTCAGTTGAACCAGCGAGAGGTCCATATCCCACTTCGGTATTTCTGATTTCAGGAATGTTATCAGCCGGCTTAATTTGTCAGCATCATCTGCCCCACCGATTTTTGCGTTGGTTATCTTAATTGATTCAAGAGTTGCTACACGAGTACCCCTGTCAGTAAGTAGTTTTGCCTCAAAGAAAACGGCGCCGAATACCAGTTCGTCGGTTGACTTTTCTTTAGCTGCAATGGCGGCACGGCCCGTTAGTGTATTGCCTTCCAGTACATCGGGTTGAGGTTGATAGATAATGACTTTGCCTGTTGACTTGGTAAATGGAATTTCTTTAGGCCAGGTTAAATTTTGTGCACCGGCAATGTAATACCCGCTATTGAAAAAATTGCGAGCCATAAAATTCTTTTCATGCTGTCTGTAAATTAATGATGAGTAGCCTTCCCGAATGTTAGAGCTAAAATGATGAATATCTTGGGTATGTTGGTACTAACTTTAAAGGATACCTGCGGGAAGAAAAGGAAATCATTTCTTCCCTGGATGTTTATAAAACAAGAACAATTTATTGACCGCCTGAAGGTTACTGGTACCCTGTCTGTCAATATGTAGAGTTTATTCTCTGCCGGCGAAATTGCAATTTGGAGGAGGCCGCTAATTGAGCATACAGCATACAAAGAGTAGTGCAGTTTAGAGACAGAAATGTATCAATAAAATTCTATTTTTTGAATTGATGGGCAACAGATTTTTTATTGATCCTCTCAAATACATTTAAATCTTCGCTCAACTCCGGAAAAAAAAAGTGTTATGTAACCGCTTGGCGACGTGCCTGGGGCAATTCTATGTGCCCTTATTTCCACTAATCGGGTGTGGCAAGGTATATATGTTCATTCCATTGAGGCGTTTGTTAAATTTCGGGGGCTCGCAGAAATGGGAAGACCGAAATCATAAAATGCCTGCCGGGAGTGAATAATCCCTTAATTTTGTTGTTGCTTTTGAAAACCATGGGGCTGACCGGTTTTGACAGCATAGTTCTTTGTAAGTAAGCATGCAGTGCGTTGCGTAATTAGCACTTTAATCTGAATACGAAACCAACAAATGGCGAATACAATTACGCCATGGCTGCCTAATCAGTGATTAGCGCATCCATTATAGCCGCATAGCAGGCCCGCCTTTGCCGAGCTATCCCGCTGAATCAAAAAAAACGAGGCTGCTGCAACAGAAGGCTGTGACTGTTGCCTAAGACTATCCAGCTACGGATTACGTTGGTTTGTTCCTGTCCGGCGTAACCCCGACAATTAATCAAGAAATAAGCATGTAGAAAGTTTACGGCGGATATGTTTGGACGCGGGTTCGACTCCCGCCAGCTCCACATACAGTTGAATAAAGGTTATTATTCATGAGGGTTGGGCTTTGGTAATGGTAAATGCTGATGATTTTATCAGCTAAATGACCTCAGGAACCGCAATATCTTTACCTCTGCCAGTCTCACTGGCTTTTAACTTTTTATTCCGGCCTGGGTTTTCTAACCCGGGCCTTTTTAGTTCAGATGAAACAGTAATTCCAAATTGTCAGATTTATTCTTTTCATGGCAGACTTTAAAAATGAAGTATAAATGATTTTGGCCATCCTTAGTTTCTTTCCAATTGAGACAGACAAATTCAACTTTATCAAAATATCTGACAGCTATGTTTTCATTTTGCTCACTGCAGAGGCACGATCAGTAAATACTGATTGACTAACGCCAACAATTACATGCAGGTTGTTTTGCGGGAAGCAATGGCCTGGTCACAAACCGGGGTAAATAAGAGAATTTGAATTAAATGCTTTTAACGATGCTGTATAATGGACCGATAGCATCCATTTGCAAAATCTATGAAACTTTGTGTAATGTCATCTTTCATTTCAAATTGCGCAGCAGGTAAAATATTCCTGTTGAATGATTTGCATACCAAAACCTCCCCGGTTGCCGTTACCAGCAAACTGATCAGGACATAAACCTGTTGCCCAATATATGTAAGGCTCCCCGTTATAATATAGTCAGCTCCAGACGACAACCCAGCTTCCAGCACATTCTTATTGATCTTCGCTTCTATATAACTCGAATAATACCCTTTTACCGCAATATCCGGGAATTTTAAAAGTTCTTCGCTCAGCAATCCTTCAAGCAATGCCGGAAATGCATGCAAATCATTTTTATAGATGGTAGTTTTTAACGGAAAAACTGCCACCATGGGTTTATTGCTATTTTTTAACGATGCTTTGCCATATTCTGTAATGGATTCTTTTAATCCACTGGAGGTAAATTCAGGAATGTAACGTCCTTTGGGAATTTGAATGATTATAGGGTCATACATTCCACTTGTGAGATAATATTCTGTCAATGCCCTTCTCAACCTGCCCGCATGAATCCTTACCACGGAATCAACAGCGGGATTAAAACCTCTTGAGCGATTAAGCACCTGGATGGCAATTGAATATTCCTTTAAGTGTAAATCTCTATTGTTTAAAGTCTCGTCAATGATGAATTCAAGAAACCTTCGCAGTATGGGGGAACTCAAGAATGTTGGGAAATTAAGTATTCTGTCCGTCTGTTGTTTAATTTCTTCCGTTGAAAATGCTGTAGTGATTTCCATTGTTAGTTGGTTTGTTTAATTCGCATAACTTTAAAGGGTATCTGCATCTTCCTAAAAAATCAGGCTTTCAGTTCAGATTTGGTTTTGGCCATTGCTATTACGTTATAAACTTTAAAACCATCGGCTCGGGTGTTGTTTTTATTATAAACTAAATGGCATTCCGGTAATCTCAGAAAGGTTGCATGAAGGCTATGATTGCAGACCGACCTGAAAATGAGAGCATCCATCCGATCCGACGCAGGATTGCAATTATCTGATATCGCATTGCGGCAACCCTTCTCATCATAATTATCTATTTTTATGTTATACTAAATTTGAAGTTACAGTTGTTGGATTCCTCATCTCAGGATAATGACCTATTATTGAAATTGTCGGAAGGCAATCAGCAGGCATTTGAAAAACTCTATAGATTATATAGTCCGGGACTAATTAGTAATCTCCTCAAAATGGTCAAATCTGAAGTTCAGGCAAAGGAAATTTTGCAGGAGGTATTTATAAAAATATGGGAACATCGCAGTTCAATTAATTCCGAAAAGTCATTTCGTTCCTATCTTTTTAAAATTGCGGAGAATAAGGCATATGACTTCTTTCGGAAAGCAACGCGTGATATGAAGATGGAGGCTCAGTTAATAGCCTTATCCAGCAATTTCGATACTGAAAGTGATGAATTCAAAGTGAAGGAAGAGCACTTAGCGCTCCTTCATATGGCTATCGATTCTCTGCCGCCACAGCGGAAACAGATTTACCGATTGTGTAAACTGGAGGGTAAAAGCTATAAAGAGGCAAGTGAAATATTAGGCATTTCAGTTACAACTATCAATGATCATATAGTAAAAGGAACCAAATCAATCCGCCAATATTTCGATGATCATGATAAAACATTATCTGTCCTCTTAGTTATCTGGATTACACAATGATCCTTTGCTCCCCCCAAAAAAAATGAAGTGTAGAGCCGATGATTTCTTATAACCGAGCGTAGTAGTAGATATCCCCACCCTGAAAAGTATAATGATATGGAAGATTTATTTAAAAGGTATCTCAATAATCAATGTTCGCCATCTGAGGTGAAAGAATTGTTGGCCCATTTCAGCGTTCTGGAGAATGAGGAAGTTCTAAGGGGACTTATTTCAGCATGCGTGGAAACTCCTCATAGTGACAATACCGAAAAAAATATTCAAATATTGGTTGACGAAACGTATTCGATGATTAGCGCGCAAATTAACGCCGAAGAGGTAAAGATGATCTCCGTATTCATGAAAAGGTGGTTTCAATTGGTTGCGGCTGCTGCATTATTGATGGGTTTCTTTGGTTTGTATACATTGATGAGCAACGCTGGTCAATCTGATCCGGAGGTCCTAAGAACAAACGTCAACGTGGAGGAGATAAGACCCGGAAGTAACAAAGCAGTTTTATCGCTGGCTGATGGATCAATAATGAATCTGGAAAATACCGGAAATGGCGAGCTCGTAAAACAGGGAGCTACAAAAATATTCAAACCGGAAAATGGCCAATTGGTTTATCTATCATCAAACGAAAAATCGAAAGACGTACTTTTAAACAGTATTTCGACTCCCAGAGGAGGTCAATATCAACTCACATTGTCAGACGGAACCAGGGCCTGGCTTAATGCCGCATCCACTCTTCACTTCCCGGTTACATTTGGTGGCAGTGAAAGAAAAGTAGAGATGACTGGTGAAGTTTATTTTGAAGTGGCGAAGAATGCTGCGATGCCTTTTATTGTAAATGTTGCCGGCAAAACCAAAGTGGAAGTACTGGGAACACATTTCAATATCAACTCCTATAATGATGAAAAAACCGTCAATACAACATTACTGGAAGGCAGTGTTAAAGTGATTGAACTTGCATCCGGTAATTCCCGCGTTATATCTCCAGGCGAACAGGTGCAATCAGATTCAGTAGGAAGAATCAATATCAATAAAAATGCGGATGCTGAAATGGCGGTTGCCTGGAAGAATGGAATGTTCAATTTCAACGGTGCAAACCTTGAGTTAGTTTTACGGCAAATATCCCGTTGGTATGATGTGGATGTTTTTTATGAAGGGCCTATACCACAAATGCAATTTGGAGGAGAGATGCAACGGGATCTGAACCTGTCCCAGGTTTTGACGATATTGGAAAAAAATAACGTCCGCTTCAGGACTGATGGTAAAAAACTTATTGTCTTGAAATAAAGTCATTCAATATTTAAAAATCAATTCTTACCGCCTGATAGTTTAAACTTAATATTTGAGAATATATAATTTGTTAACTTCCATTAGCTTTAACAAGCTAATGGTGAGCGCCTATGAGGTTAACAGTTGTTGTAATAGTAACCCTTTTGTTGCAGGTCTCCCTGTCGGGGCAGTCGCAAACAGTGAGTTTATCCGGCAATAATATTCCGCTCAAACAGGTATTCGATGCTATTAAAAGGCAGACCGGATACCTTTTTTTCTATAATGTATCTCATTTAGAAAATGCAAAACCTGTAACAGTTGATATAAGAAATGCAAGGCTTGAAACTGCATTGGACCAGATATTTAAAGATCAGCCATTGACATGGGAACTGGAAGGTAAAACCATTACCATAGTAAAAAGGCCATTGCAAAGCAGTGAGACATTGGCGCCAGTACCCAAACCACATGAAACTAATTTGGTAAAAGGTATTGTTACCGACTTCGATAATCATCCTATCGCTGATGTAACAGTACTGGTGATTGGCACTGTTAGGGGTACGGCTACAGACAAAAATGGTGTTTTTTCGATTGAAGCAGTACCCAGAGACATTTTAAGGGTCTCATCTGTAAGCTATATCTCGAAAGAAGTAAAAGTGGATCAAAACCAATTAAATATAAAACTGCAACTGGACGTAAAGCCTTTTGAAATGTTGCTGGTTGGAGGCAATCTGAATGCTATTAAACGGAAGGCTGATGCGACATCTGTCACCATTCTCGATTCAAAAACACTGGAAAGAATTCCGGAAAATACACTTGACCAAATATTCAGGGGATGGGTGCCGGGTACCAACAGTTTTGACGTGGGAGATGAGCCGGAGGGATTTCCCACTTTAAGTATCAGAGGT
>JANPJC010000353.1:0-3216 GCA_031425315.1 Chitinophagales bacterium | reverse complement strand
TCTGATGGTTTAAAAATGAGAAGAAATGCGCTGGATGCTTTTCGTTCACCGCAACGTTTGTCATCGCCTGCTGCAGCGCCTGCTTCAATAATAAGGTTTACTGAATTAGTGCAGATCTAAAAAGGAACGAATCTTCATAATATTTTTGTAAATACCAACATGTGTTTAGCTTGAATACCGTTTTCATAAATTGGATCAGGATAGTTTGAGATAAAAAAGTTATTTTTTATCTCAGACAATTCAAACCCAAGTTTCTGATACAGATAAATTTGTCCAATACTGGAGTTGGCTGTGCCGATACAAATACTTTTGTATTCACCGCCAGTTGCAACTTGTATTGCATTTTCAATCAGAAAACTGCCAATGCCCAGTTTTTGAAATGGAGGTTTTACAGCAATGTTTTTTATTTCAATAATTTCATCTGATAAAGGCAACAAGACGATAACACCCAGCACTTCTTCCTTTTTACTGGCAATAAAAATTTGTGACTGATGTAGATAACTGTCGACTAGCTCTTTTGAGGGATCTGCAAGTAAAAGGAGTTCGTAAGGCATGCTCGCATTCCTGTCCAGTTTTGTCAAAGTAATATCCTGCTGCTCCAGTTTCATTTCCGGTTTTGGTATTAGATTCTTTGTTGCTACGATTAATATATTTCAGTAGTCAGTTTAAATCTTTACAGATAATGCCAATCGTTATTGGATAAAGAGCTTCCAAACATTCAGGAAAACAAGTATAATTGCGAAAATAGAAAAAATGATAGCCAGGATTTTTCTATTTCTGGATTGGCTTGTTCCTGTTAAGGCAAATATCAACGCAGAGACGCCGATTAAAACGACATAGTACTGGAATGAATAGTCAGACAGTTCCTGAAATCCGAAAAGTGCTCTGGTCTTTCCGGTTGATTTTGAATATTCTTGGCCAATCAAAAAATTAATAATTAATGTTGCCAATACAGAAATTACGCTTAAAAGAATTGATATTTTCAGGGCATCTTTTCTCAAATGGCTTGGCTTATACATTCATGTGATGTTTAGTCCTTCTTAAACTCGTCAATTAACGCCGTTACTGTTTTAATTTCGTCGCTGAACATTACTCCCACCCATTTTTCAGGATTGGCAAGTTTTTCTAAAATTAAAAATAATGCAAAGCCTTCATCCTGCGACCACCATTTTCCTCCGCGTCTTACGCCTTGAATGGCAATCTCTTTATTTATATTGGCTCCTTTTGGGTGTGATAGCCATATATACATGGAGTATTGTCCAAGCCCTTCCATGGTAAGAAAAAGTTTTTCAATTTGAGTTATATTCTGATGTTTACCGGTAAAATATTTTTTCTGTCGTTCCTGCATGATCGACAATCCTGAATGCATGGATGATTTATGAAGGACTTGTGTTATTATTGATGTATAAAAAAAGTCAAGCTCCCTATGATAATATTTCAAATAGCTGCTGTCTTTATCAAAAAGGTTTTGTACGATATCATCGCTGAACTCTATATCCAATTGATTTTGTAGTTCATATTCTGTAATTTTTTTGCCGAAGTTTTGTGTCTGTTGCGAATGAGAAAACTCGTGAATGAAAACTCCCGTAACTAAATTATCCAGGCCCAGCTCTATGCTTTTTACGCCGGCTTGTTTCCAGAAATCAGGCAAAGGCATAACAAAAAAAGGCAGATTATTCCCACCTGGAATTTCGGCAGCAAAAGACATTAACCCCACTGGAACAACAGCACTGTCTGGTAATGTAATCGAGCCGTTATGCAAAGCTTTTTTCCATTGTAACTGCAGATTTATCAGATTACCCCCTTTTACAGCATCTCCCTTTTTGATCGTGGTATTGGAAGTGGAATAGACATATTTATCGTCAAAGAAAATAAGTTCAACTGGCCTGACTTTATCAATTTTATAAACATCCTGGCTTACGAGTTTCCATGCTGAGAACCATTTGCAGGTAGCATCGTAAAAGGCGCTATCTCGTTGAGGGTCTTCAGGTTTGGTTTGTGCATAGAGGGATGAAGACAGTATTGAAATAATAAAAAGAATAAAAAGTCTGGACATCATTTGGTTACATTATAATATTTATAACGTTTAAGTATGACCGTAAAGTTATTATTTTTTCCTCTTATTTATCTCTGCCGGTTTTATTTGCAAAGCTGATTTTGCATTGAGAGCGCTCACTACTTTTTTACCTGTTTTAGCTTCCAATTCTTTTCTCGCCACTTTAGCGACGTTGCCTCCCTGTCTGGCTACTTTCTTGCTGTCTTCAAAAGTTTCTGGATTGACGGCTGCAGAAATATCTTTAGTAGATGCTTCTGCCAGCATATTCAGAATGAGCTCTGTATTCGTCATATTATCCCGTAGATTTTCCTTTTTAAGTCCTTTAAGGATTTTGTATTCCTGGGTTGTTTTATCGCTCCAGGCTTTTGTAATAATGTCGGTTAAGGTGGCAAATTGAGCGCCCTCTCTCAATCCTCTTTTCTTCCATTCATCTGTCAGCTCTTTTCGAATTTCAATGCTTTTCAATCGCTGATTTATCCAATTTTCTGAATAACCTAAATTCAGGTATTGCTGTAATGCCCTGTCAATACCTATTTCTGGATCCTGCATTTCATCCAGTCTTTCAGCGGCCACCTGGGCGAGCCAGCGTTTAAATGGTTCTGCTTTCGGAGAGGGAATGGATTGAATAAGACGGAATAGTTGCTCAGTGTCGGCTACATCGGTCATTCGCAATTTGCCGTCTTCAGCAGACATTTTCAACTGTCCTATTTTATCGGACAGTTCACTGCCTTCTTTCCTGAGTTTTGCTTTCAGGTCGCTCCAGTATTTTCTCGGTCTGTCAGTTCCTGTCAGCACTTCAATAGTGTCGATGATGGAGAAATACCATTTTTCCTGTTCGGCATCCCAAATTGTCCTCACATTTTTCTCTTCAAATACCTTTATGTCGTTAAGGTTTGTCATGATTAATTTAGTGATTGGATTAGCGCTACAATTTACTCAATTGATAAGTGATGGAGCCCGTATTTTCGGCTTAAAATTCACTATGTTATAAATTAAGTGGTGATCTCCCAGGTGTACATTCGCTACCTAGGTATGGAGGGCGCCTATCCGGTGAATAAGTGAATATGTGAATGAGTGAATTATCAGCCTTTGATTGTGTGAATCGTGAAACCTGAATGAACAGCCGTCTCCCAGGGAACATCCGCCACATAGGCATAGAG
>JANPJC010000352.1:0-2583 GCA_031425315.1 Chitinophagales bacterium | reverse complement strand
AATGCCTGCGTTGAATACCGACTTCGGTAATTTCATTTAAATCTTCAGGCATCACCTGCTCAAATAATCTTTTTTCATCTTCCGTAAGTGCTGGCATTTTATTTTGATGTTTCATATTGAGCATACTTAATGTTGAATATTAGCGTCTGTTTAGATTTTTACAACCACGTTATTTATTATGTCTTTAACCAAAAATGTTTTATGATTTTTTGGTTCTTTTTACAATACAAAATATAGCTTAATGACTATTTGCTCCTTACATAATTTTAAAAAATGCTTATATAATTTTACATTTTTGCTATAAATTTTCTAACGCTTTTGCAATTAAAATTTCTCTTAATTTTTTTGCCCGAAAATGCAGGCAGTAGTAAATATGTAGAACAGGGCTGTAGCGGCAATATCTTCGGGAGTACCTACTGCACGTTAAATTCTTTCTGTGCCATCTTTTACGTTCGGATTGTCCCATAGCATAAACATATCAAAGTGCCAGGCTGCCACACAACTAATTCTTAGTTTCTCCGCCGGATAGACTTATGATGTACAAATGCTAAATAAATCCTTTGTTTTTTTCTTAGATGTATTACATTATTGACTTAATAAATTCTATTGCAGTTGTCCGTTTTAAATCAGGATATCGGTTATTGTCAAGGTTTCATGGTGGATGCTAAACATGCCATGGCTATATTAAGCATCTTGCCATGCCGGAAAAAGTTCATTTTCATAGGCGGGATTTTCACCACGTTGTTTACTAATTTGTTCGGCAAACTTTTCAAGGCTCCCCATTGGGACAATGCTGAAAGATGATTTTGGTGCCTGGTTGGCTTCGGCTAATAATTGATTGGGGTTTATTTGAAAGCTGGCTATATTAAGACACTTTGAGTTCTATCATCCAAAGCCGCTTCAGCAGTAAAAAGCAGTGGTATCATCCATTGTTGAAAAGTCCAGGAGAGGCGTATTACTTTCCAATACAAAACTTACTGAAAATGTAATCCAGCTGATCCTCATTGGTCACTTCACCCGTAATCTCACCAAGATAGTGTAAACAGCGGCGAATGTCGAGTGCGAGCAAATCACCGGAGATATGATTTTCCATACCGTTGAGGATATCAGTCAGTGATTGGGCAACCTGTTGCAGGGCATGATAGTGCCGCGCATTGGTGACAATAGTGTTTTCAGTATTCACTTTGCCCTGCACCACTTTATCAACCAGTCTCTCTTTTAATACATCAACATGATGATGCGTTTTGGCAGATAAAAACAATGCATCAATGCCAGCAAATTTTTCTTTGGCAGATTGTTCCGTGAGCAGATCGGCTTTGTTCCCTACAAGCAAATAAACAGGATTCACTGCTTTTAATTGCAACAATGCCGTTTCAAGACCAGCTGCAGTTTCATCAACTGCATCAAAAAGATATACTACCAGGTCGGCATTACGCATTTTCTCACGGCTGCGTTCAACACCAATGATTTCAATCACGTCCTCACTGTCGCGTATACCTGCAGTATCGATCAGCCGGAATAATATGCCATCAATATTGAGCAGCTCTTCGATGGTATCACGGGTAGTACCTGCAATATCACTTACGATGGCACGGTTTTCATTCAGCAGGGTATTAAGCAGGGTTGATTTACCCGCATTGGGTTTACCAACTATGGCCACACTGACACCATTTTTGATGACATTCCCCAATTTAAATGAATCAATCAATTGATGCACGGCTGAGCTGATCTCACTGATCAATTGTTGCAACGCTGTACGGTCTGCGAACTCCACATCTTCCTGTGAAAAGTCAAGTTCCAGTTCTATCAATGCGGAAAAACGAATCAATTGATCACGAAGCAATTTTAATGTTTCGGAAAAACCACCGCGGATATTTCTCAATGCTGTTTGATGTGAGGCACTGGTGTTGGAAGCAATAAGGTCAGCAACGGCTTCGGCCTGGGTTAAATCCAGCTTTCCATTTAAAAATGCACGCTGCGTAAATTCTCCCGCTAATGCCGGACGCGCGCCGGCAGCAATACAGGCATTGATAATTTCTTCCTGGATAAATGGCGAACCATGACAGGAAATCTCTACCACATCTTCACCGGTATATGAACGCGGCGCACGGAATAATGACAATACCACTTCATCCAGCACTTTATTCTCCAGTTTCAGCAAACCAACATGTAAGGAATTGCCAGCTTGTATTGATAAATCTTTTGAAGGAAAAAGGGCATTGGCAATTTCAATTGCTTTGGACCCACTCAACCTGATCACGCCGATCGCACTCACACCATGTGCTGTTGCCAGCGCCACTATCGTATCATCCCAACTGTTATACTGATTTGCCATTGGGCAAAAATACGTAAATGAGATAGCTCTGATTATATTCGTTCAAAGTCCATTCTTCAATCAATGTCGTTGAAATAACCAGGAAATACAAATACACGCCGGTAAGGCGGTAAACCCGGTAACGCCGAGTAGGCAAGGGGAATTTCACCCCATGCCTCTCACAGAACCGTACGTGATACTCTCGCATCATACGGCTCGTGTTATCATAAGTAACATAAACCGATTTGCCAATGATAGAACAGTCTAGG
>JANPJC010000351.1:0-28962 GCA_031425315.1 Chitinophagales bacterium | reverse complement strand
TATTTCCACCAACTTTTATAATGAATAACTCTTCCATGGTTATCATTTTAGTGCTCCCAACATTTCAGACAACACAGCCTGTGCCGCCCAAACCCTGTTGGATGCTTCGCGTGTAACTATACTATTCGGGCTATCCAAAACCTCGTCGCTTAATTCGACATTTCTTCTCACAGGAAGACAATGCATCACTTTTGCATTGTTAGTGTGTTTTAGCTTTTCTTCAGTTAACATCCATGCCGGGTCATTACAATAGATTTTTCCATAATCGTCATATGTACTCCAGTTTTTCACATAAACAAAATCAGCATCTTTTAATGCTTCATTCTGATTGTGACTAATTCTTGCACCTTTTGTAAATTTTGGATCCAGTTCATAATCTTCCGGATGAGTAATTACGAATTCAGCATTTCCCCACGCATTCACCCATTGCGAAAAACTATTCGCGACACATTGCGGTAACGCTTTTACATGTGGCGCCCAGGTTAAAACTATTTTAGGTTTTTTATTCTGTATCTGTTGATTTTCGTTGATGCTTTCCTGTATAGTTATAATATCTGTAAGACTTTGCAATGGATGTAATGTTGCACTCTCAAGACTTAATACAGGTATTCCTGCATACTTTATGAACTGATTGATGTAGAGTTCACTATAATCATCCGCCTTGTTATTCAGCGACGGGAAAGTCCGGATGGCCAGTATGTCAAAGTAATGACCGAATATGGGAGCGGCATCTTTTACGTGCTCCACTTTATTTCCACTCATGATCGCCTCATCTTCAAATTCCAAGGCCCAACCTTCTTGACCAACATTAAAAATTATGGTTTCCATGCCAAGTTGCTGAGCCGCCACCTGTGTACTTAAACGGGTGCGCATACTTGGGTTGAGAAACAGACAACCGATTCTTTTCCGGCTGCCCAATGTTGAATTTTTCCAGGGATCTTTCTTATATGCAAGTGCTTTTTCAACCAGAGCATTGATGTCTGTTACATCATCAACGGAAGTAAATTTTCTCATGTTTATTTAAAGTGTTGGCGTGAGTGCTAATGAATGTATTTCAGTGCTTATTGCCTGTTTGAACTGTTCGATTTCGGTTTGGCCCAAAGCGAGTGAAGGCAATAAACGAATGACATTTGGTTTCGCTTCACCGGTAAATATGCGTTGTTTAGATAACAGGTCTTTGCGTAAAGTCTTAACTGATTCATGCACATCAAATCCTATCATCAGTCCCCTGCCACGTATGTTTTCCAATTGGGGGAACTGCGACAATACTTTCAAAAGCATCTTTCCCTTTTCATCTGCATTTTTCATCAGATCAGCATCTCTGATAACTTCTAGCACGGCCAGAGCAGCTGCACAAGCCAAGTGATTTCCACCAAAAGTTGTACCCAGCATAAAATGTTTGGATTTGATATGTGGCGCTATAATAATGCCACCCACCGGAAATCCATTACCCATTCCTTTTGCCATTGAATAGATATCGGCATTTACTCCTGCAAAATCATGACTGAAAAATTTTCCGGTTCGGCCGTAACCACACTGCACACTATCGGCAATATATACGCTACCATATTTGTCGCATAGTGACCGGATTAAATGAAGAAAACTTTCCGAGGCCACATTAATACCACCAACGCCTTGTATTCCTTCAATTATAACCGCTGCTACCTGGTCTCCATTTTCTTTGAAGTATTCGGATAATGCATTCTCATCATTGAAAGGAAGAAAATCTATATTGTCTGTTTGATTGACCGGTGCAATAAGATTTGGATTATCGGTTGCCGCTACTGCCAGCGATGTACGGCCATGGAATGCCTTTTTAAATGCAACAATTTTTTTTCTGCCAGTATGAAATGATGCCAGCTTCAATGCATTTTCATTGGCTTCTGCACCGGAGTTACAAAGGAACAACTGGTAGTCGGTTTTACCCGATACTTCACCTAATAGCTGCGCAAGTTCTTCCTGCAATGGAATGCGAATGGAATTGCTGTAAAATCCAACATTCGACAACTGATCAGTTAATCGCTTCACGTAGTGCGGATGCGTATGGCCGATACTGATTACTGCGTGTCCACCGTATAGATCAAGGTATTGCTGCCCTTTTTCGTCCCACACATGCGACCCCTTTGCCTTTACGATAGTAATGTTGTTGATTGGATAAACATCGAAGAGCTTCATGTTATAAGTTTTAGGTTATAAGTTGTAGGTTTTACAACCTCACTTTTGCTATTAGCTTAATCAGCATTGCCTTTATTGAATTTATTTCAATCCGCATCTCTTGATACGTTTCTTCATTCAGGTAATTCAAATCTTTTGATAATAACAGAAAATATTCACATTCATTTGCCGATCCCAAACTGATTTGCAGAAAATTAGCTAATTCTTTTTGAGTGCATCTTCCGCAGCCTTCTGCAATGTTTGCAGGCATAGAATAAGCCGCTCTTCTTATTTGCGTTGTAAGCGAAAAAATTTCTTCCCTGGGATACTCTTTTGTTACTTCATAAACTTTTAATGTAAACAAGTGCCCCTTTTCCCATACCACCAATTCCTTGTAATTTTGCATAACGCCTCCTTTCTTTTTCACCTGCCTTTACCTACAACTTGAAACATAATACCTATAACCACTTGCTCCATCAAAAATACGAAGCCTTTAACTTCAAACCGACGCATTCATCGAGGCCGAACATAAGGTTCATATTCTGTACAGCATGGCCAGATGCGCCTTTCAGTAAATTATCTATGATGGAATGTATGACCAGTTTGGATCCTACTTTTTCGATTTGGATAATGCATTTATTGGTATTCACCACCTGCTTTAAATAAATGGGTTCCTGACCTATTGAAGTGAAGGGATGATCCTTATAAAATTCT
The DNA here is from genome assembly GCA_031425315.1 of Chitinophagales bacterium. Lineage (GTDB taxonomy): Bacteria > Bacteroidota > Bacteroidia > Chitinophagales > Chitinophagaceae > Pollutibacter. The sequence continues at coordinate 26,094 of JANPJC010000351.1, read as the reverse complement.
TCGAACAAAACTCCCATTTCAGCTTCAGTTTTTTCGCAATGAATCTGCGAACTGATAAAAATGCCTCTTGTAAAATCACCTCGCCATGGAATAAAGTTTAATAACATATCCTGACCACGCCGCAATTGGCGAAGAGACTGCCCGATTTCATTAAGGTGCTGATGAGTGAGTGTTTTATAAGCCTGGATATTATTGGCACGCCAGCTAAAATGAGAGGTGGAAGCAAGGCTCTGACCCGCTCCTGTAGATCCTGTAATTCCGGTAGTATGAATTTCTTCGAGTAAACCTGCTTTTGCAAGCGGCAATAAACCCAGCTGAATAGCTGTGGCAAAACAGCCAGGATTAGCAATATTTTTAGCCTGCCTTATTTCTTCCCTGTTCAATTCCGGAAGGCCGTAAACAAATTTTCTATTTTCAAATTCATTAAAATCTTCCAGTCTGAAATCCTGAGATAAATCAATGATGCGAATGTTGGAATCGACAGAATTTTGCTGTAGAAATTTTTTTGCTTCACCATGACCAACACATAGAAACAGCACATCTACATCCTGCTGTAAAGTGCCGGTAAATTTCATTTCTGTTTCTCCAACCAAATCACCATGAACATGGTGCAGTGGATTACCTTCATTGCTTTTGCTAAGTACAAATGTAATTTCCGTATCAGGATGATTCAACAGCAAACGTATCAATTCACCACCGGTGTATCCGGCGCCACCTATTATCCCTGCTTTTATAGTTTTAGTCATTTCAGTGATGAATGAAGGTTTGAAATCAATGTCGGAAATTTTATTGCTGATTTTTTACATCTTCCTGAACAGCTCCCCAGATACCGGTTTGGTTACCAAAAATTCTGCTGAACCCTCTCACATCATTGCCGGTAAAGCCACTGTTCATTTCGCCATATTTTCCAAACTTACTGCTCATGAGATCGTATGCCGATTCAATTCCATTTACAATAAATCGATAGGGGTACAACTGTATAAAAACTTTACCCGAAACATTTTGCTGAGCATTTGTAAGAAAAGCTTCTATATCGCGCATTACAGGATCCAGTATCTGACCTTCATGCAGCCAATTGCCATAAAACTGTGCAAGCGTATCTTTCCATTGCAACTGCCATTTTGTGAGCACATGTTTTTCAAGCGCATGATGCGCTTTTAAAATGACCATTGGCGCAGCAGCTTCAAAACCAACGCGTCCTTTTATACCAATGATTGTATCGCCAACATGAATATCCCTGCCGATGCCATATGGGCCAGCAATGTTTTGCAGATACTGAATAGCTGCCGTAGGATGCTCAAATGATTTTCCATTAACTGATTTCACTTCTCCTTTTTCAAATTCCAGTACCACTTCTTCGGTGCCGTCTTTAGTAACGGGAGTTGGCCATGCTTCTTCCGGCAGCATGCCTTTAGAGTTCAAAGTTTCTTTGCCACCAACACTTGTGCCCCATAAACCTTTATTGATGGAATAAAGTGCCTTTTCAAAATTCATCTTCACTCCTTTCTCTTTCAGGTAATTGATTTCCTGTTCCCTGCTAAGCTGAAGATCACGGATGGGTGTAATGATTTCAATACCGGGAATCATGATATGAAAAATCATATCAAAGCGAACCTGGTCATTGCCAGCACCTGTACTACCATGCGCCACTGCATCTGCATTCAGCTTTTTGCAATGTTCGGCAATGTGTAATGCCTGGCTGAGCCTTTCGGCACTGACGCTGAGTGGATAAGTATTGTTTTTTAGTACGTTGCCGTAAATAAGATACCTGATGATTCTTTCATAATAAGAATGAACCGCATCGGCGGCAGCATGAGTTTTAACACCAAGACTGTATGCGTGATTTTCGATCTGATCAAGTTCTTCATTGCTGAAACCACCTGTATTCACAACAATACTGTGCACTTCATATCCTTTTTCTTCGGTAAGATATTTCACGCAATAGGAGGTGTCGAGACCGCCACTGAAACCCAGTACTACTTTCTTTGCCATGCTGAATGTGAATGCTAAAGATTAAAGAAATAATGTACGAATGACTTGATTTTGTTTTTGCCGTTTTCTTTTTTAAGGAATGGCTGCATGAATTTCCATTTTTTAAAACTCATCAAACGCTCAAGTACTTTTGACTTTTTATCAAAAAACTCTTTTGTTTCTTCAGGCTCATAATGATCTTTTGGATCAAACAACATCGCTGTGCACATGCAGTTTTTGCGTTCCTTGCTCATCAGTATATCGTAGTTCACACAACTTTTGCATCCTGCCCAAAACGCCTCATCCTGCGAAAGTTCGGAATAAGTAACTGGCTCGTACCCCAATTCTGAATTGATTTTCATTACAGCAAGACCTGTGGTGAGACCAAAGATTTTTGCTTCCGGATATTTGGTACGGCTGAGCTGGAAGATTTTTTTCTTGATCATTTTTGCCAGTCCGCCTTTTCTGAAATTTGGCGAAACAATAAGCCCTGAGTTGGCCACATATTCACCATGGCTCCAGGTTTCGATATAACAAAAACCCGCCCATTCGCCTTTTTCACTGAGAGCGATTACTGCTTTACCTTCTCTCATTTTTTCACGGATATATTCCGGGCTTCGTGTGGCAATTCCTGTTCCACGGGCTTTGGCTGATTCAGCCATTTCTTCAACAATAGTTTCTGCATAATGAAAATGAGTTTCATCTGCAATTAGTATATTAAATTTCTGCTGCTGGTCCATTTTTTTAAAAATTGATAAGACGAGAAAACCTGGTTTGGAAACCAGGGATGAAAGCGATTCCCTTCCGGGAGAGATAGTTCAGCTACATGAGCCTCCTATGTGAGGAATATCAACGTCGCACCCAAAAGGGGGTAGGGCGGGGAGAAGGCACTGTTCCTGGGAGAACAGGTAAAACCCAACGCATCATTACACTCGGAAGCGTAATTGTTGCGGTAAATATGGTCAGGTTTTTATTCATTTTTACTTGTAGTCGGCTATTGACTTTTATTTAATTAACGATGCAAAATAAAGAACAATTTTTCGTATTCATGCTAAATTATTTTATTGTGTTCCGTTAATTTTTCTTTTTCACGGCAAAATGTTCAATTACACACAAACGCTGATGGTATAAAATATCTTAATATCCACTACCGATCATTTAAATTGCCGGAAAAAAAACATGAGATATATTCTTTTCCTTTTTGTGTTAATTCAGTCTGGCAGCGGATTTGCGCAGAAAATTACAAGGCTTATTAAAGAGAAAAATGTCAACGCGACTTTGAAGACTCTTGCCGCCGATGATATGCAGGGTCGTAAACCCAATACGCCAGGGATTGAAAAAGCCGCGGCATTTATAATAAACTCTTTTAAAAAGGCCGGGCTGGAAACCGCTAAAGGTGATGGAAATTACCTCCAGTCGTTCAATTTGGTGAAGGCTGAAACCGGCGATAAAAAGCTTTCCCTTAACGGAAAAGTGATTTCAGTCGGGGAATTCGCCGTATTTGCGTCTTCAGCGAAATTTTCCTGGCCTAATCAAGGGGCTGATGTCGTTTACATAAAACCGGGCGAAAATTTTGTACAAAAGGTATTCGGCGCCATGGAAAGTAATAAAGACGTTTTAATGATTGCCGATACTTCGCATACCCGCATATTTAACAGGTTAAAGAACTATAAATCACCAAGATGGGAAGGCACTGGTAATGTAGTGGTTACTTTAAGCAATGAAACGGTAAATGAATACCAGGCGGAGGCCACTTCGGCCGTAACTTTTGTGCCATACTCCAACGTTTTGGGTATTATCCCAGGAAAAAGTCTCAAAAATGAAATTGTAGTATTCTCTGCTCATTACGATCATCTGGGTATTGGAAAGCCGGTGGAGAATGATTCGATATACAACGGGGCTAACGACGATGCATCCGGAACGACAGCTGTCATTGCTTTGGCAAAATATTTCAGGAAACTGGGTCCGCAGGAAAGAACAATAATTTTTGTGGCATTTACTGCTGAGGAATCCGGAGGTTTCGGATCTACATATTTTTCGAAGCAATATGATCCGTTAAGCGTTAAAGCGATGTTCAATATTGAAATGATCGGAACAGAGAGTAAATGGGGAACCAACAGTGCCTTTATCACCGGCTATGAAAAGTCTGACTTCGGTCAAATTTTACAGAACGACCTTCAGGGAAGCGGGTTTACTTTTCATCCCGACCCTTACCCCGATCAAAACCTGTTTTACAGGTCAGATAATGCGACGCTTGCCCGTTTAGGCGTACCTGCCCATACTATATCGACTTCTAAAATGGATAGTGAAAAGTTCTATCATACTGCCAATGATGAATTTGAAACCCTGGATACTAAAAATATGACCAGGATTATCAGGGCTATTGCCATCAGCAGTAAGGCTATTGTGAATGGCAGTAAAACGCCTACAAGGGTGACGGAGGTTAATTAAATCTTTTAAATGAAAAAGCTGCCAGAATACTATTTCCGGCAGCTTTTTCATTTTAATATATTTTAGCAGGTAAAATTTGCCATTTCAATATTGAAGTAGGTTTTTCCCGTCAGCCCTATTGAACTGTCATTCACACATTCACCCATTCACCCATTCACCTGCTTTTATAACACATTAATGGCGGACTGATGAATCGCGGCACTCATTTCCTTCATCAACATCAGATCTTTTTCAATGGCATTACCCACAACGATGATGTCGGCGCCAGCTTTGCAGTTGAGATAAGCTTTTTCAGGGGTATTTATTCCTCCTCCAACAACAATCGGTACGCTGATCTGCTTTGCTACAGCAGCGATCATTGTTTCTGCAACCGCTTTTTTTGCTCCGCTGCCTGAATCCAGGTAGATTATCTTCATTCCGAGCATTTCGCCTGCAAGCGCCGTGCATACTGCGATTTCATTTTTGTCGGCCGGGAGAGGATTGGCATTGCTGATGTATGAAACAGTGGTTGGCGCTCCTCCATCAATAACCATATAACCGGTGGATATAATTTCGAGGCCACTTTGTTTTACAAATGGCGCTGAGATTACGTGTTGCCCAATAAGCAGCTCCGGATTACGGCCTGAAATCAAAGAAAGATATAACAGGGCATCAGCATATTTTGAAATTTGTGAGGGGCTGCCTGGAAAAAGTATTACAGGTATATCACATTCTCTTTTGATTTGCTGCACAACATCATCCAGATGGTTGGTAATTACAAGACTGCCCCCAACAAATAGGTAATCGACATTGGATTCAACAGCCATAGCCGTGATTTCCTCGATTTTGGACTCATTAACTTTATCGGGATCAACCAGTACGGCAAAAGATTTGTGGCCTTTCTCTTTCTTTGCAGATATGGATGAATAGATCTTTTGGGACATTCGTATTCGGTTACCGTTGTTGCAAAAATGCAAAAAGTTTTTTAATTGAGTTACGTAAATAAACGATTTAAGGTTCACAATACCACAATCCTGCTACAAGCTAATGCCTAATGCAAGAATAGTTTACGAATAATACCCGCCAACCTATAGTAAACATTTTTATGTAAAAATTATGCCCATGTTTTTTTGAATTCAGCCCCTGACATTCCTCAACGGGGATTTATAAACGAAGATAGCCGGCCAATTGTATAGCGTGATTGTTAACATTGTTGCTGTTAAGGCCTGATACAAACTGATACAAATAACCGGTTTCCAGATCAAATTCGTCATTGAAACGCCACCCTAGAGCTGCATAAAACCTGTTTTGATCAAATATTTTTTTATTGACGTTTTCCAGATCTGATATATTAAAAAAGAGCTCATTCTGAATGGCCCCAAAAGCTCCTTTCCTGAAAGCAGGCGTTGATTTGAACGGAATTATCGACCTGAAAAAATACCGGAACCTTGTACTGTATACCGTTTCTATTTTTTCTATCTCTCCGTTTTGATTAGCTGCCACCGGTATAAAGCGTTCTTCCAACCTTAATCTGTGATTGACAGTGATAGTATTTAACTTTTGTGGAATGATAAATTGCTGCCAGATACGATGCTCTGCCAGGGCACCTCTGTCGCCGGCGATCGTTCGCCAACCCTCAATTAATCCATAACCAAGTGTCAGTATGCTTTTATTTGGCAAATGGTAATTAAGGCCCGGCCTGAATATGAAAGTTTCAGCGTTTTTCAAATTATCATCAGATCTAAATTGTACATCGAGGTGGGAACTAAATTTTTTAGTAATTTTGATGGTGTGCAAATACATTCCCCAGCCTGAAAATTTTTGCTGTTGCGCCTGTATTTGTGAACAGATGCAAAAGAGCAGAAATACAAAGAAATTTTTTTTCATGATAGTGTAGAATTCATTTCCATGGGTTGAACACTTGTATTCATATCAAAATTGAGCCGGGCAACCCAGATAAAGCCTGAAATTAGTTATCGTTTTTGAAAATGAAAACCAAATAAAATTGTACTGCTGATGTGCAAAAAAAGATTAATCCCCGATGCAATTGACTTTCGTTCTGTTTTCCACAGGGTGTTGATATTTATAGGCTTGATGATACAATAATCAAAAATATTTTCGTTCTCCCGCCCACCTGCCGAGAAAGAATAAAATAATTAAAATCATACATAAAAACATTGTTTTCTCATGCCTGCAATTAACAATAATTCCGTACAGGAAGGATTGCGCTTCAAACGGCAATTTACATCCCCTGAAAAGGATGTATATGATTTGTTTGAATATGACTATCGTACCTCAGTGATCAGAAACCCAAGTGGAGAGATAGTATTTGAAATGACGAAGGTGGAGGTGCCGAAACAGTGGAGCCAGATTGCTACTGACATTCTAGCACAAAAATATTTTCGTAAAGCAGGTGTTCCCCAGGCCGATGGTTCAATGGGAAGGGAAACTTCAGTGAAGCAGGTGGCACATAGAATGGCAAACTGCTGGATGGTTTGGGGTGAACGTTATGGTTATTTTGCAAGCAGAGAAGACGCACAGATTTTTTATGAAGAACTGGTTTATTGCATTTTAAACCAGGCCTGCGTACCCAATTCACCGCAATGGTTTAATACAGGGTTACATGAAAGCTATGGCATAACTGGAAAGCCTCAGGGGCATTATTATGTTGATCAGAATGATGGTGAACTGAAAAAATCAACATCCGCATATGAACGCCCGCAGCCACATGCCTGTTTTATTTTAAGCGTAAGCGACGACCTGGTAAATGAGGGCGGCATAATGGATCTGTGGGTTAGAGAAGCCAGAATTTTTAAATATGGCTCTGGTGTCGGAACAAATTTTTCGGCTGTCCGTGGTGAAGGGGAGAAGCTGAGTGGTGGTGGTACTTCATCAGGATTGATGAGTTTTCTCAAAATAGGTGACCGTGCAGCTGGCGCGATTAAAAGTGGTGGAACCACCCGTCGTGCAGCCAAAATGGTTTGTCTTGATCTTGATCATCCTGAAATCGAAACTTTTATTGATTGGAAGGTTGAAGAAGAAAAGAAAGTAGCCGCATTGATTGCAGCAGGATATCCAAGTGACTATGAAGGCGAAGCTTACAGAACAGTAAGTGGTCAGAATTCTAATAATTCAGTACGTATTCCTAATTCGTTTTTTGAGAAAGTACAGAATAATGAAGATTGGGAACTCACCGCCCGAATGGACGGACGGGTGATGAAAAAAATACCGGCTAAGGCTCTCTTTGATAAGATTGCTTATGCAGCATGGCGTTGTGCAGACCCGGGTACCCAATACGACACCACCATCAATGAATGGCATACCAGTCCAAAAGGTGGTCGTATCCGGGCTTCCAACCCTTGCAGCGAGTACATGTTCCTGGACAATACAGCATGTAACCTTGCTTCAGTAAACCTCCGCAAATTCTTTAACGAAGACGACAACAGTATTGATGTTAAAGGCTTTGAGTATACCGTAAGGTTATGGACAACCGTACTGGAGATTTCTGTGCTGATGGCTCAGTTTCCAAGCAAAGAAGTTGCTCAGCTGAGCTACGATTACCGTACTCTTGGTTTGGGTTATGCAAACCTCGGCAGTATGCTGATGGTGAGTGGTATTCCTTATGACAGTGAAGAAGCCCGTGGCATTGCAGGCGCCATTACTGCTATCATGACAGGGATATCTTACAAAACTTCCGCAGAAATTGCCAGAATACACGGGCCTTTTGCACGGTACGATGAAAACAAAGAAGACATGTTACGTGTAATGCGTAACCATCGTGCTGCTGCCTATGACGCTGAAGATGCGTATACCGGGTTAAGTATTAAGCCACTAGGTATTAAAGCGAAATATTGCCCTGATTATCTGCTTAATGCAGCTTGCAAAGCATGGGATGATGCAGTGGAAATGGGTGAAAAATATGGTTACCGTAACGCACAATCCACAGTCATTGCTCCAACCGGAACGATCGGTTTGGTTATGGATTGCGACACAACTGGAGTTGAACCGGATTTTGCTTTGGTTAAATTCAAAAAATTGTCTGGAGGTGGATATTTCAAGATCATCAATCAGTCAGTGCCGCAGGCTTTAGTTAACCTCGGCTATTCAGAAAAAGAAAAAGACGCCATTATAAAATATACAGTGGGTTCTGCCACATTCTCCGGCGCACCCTTCATTAATCATCAGACTTTAAGCCAGAAAGGGTTGATCGCTGATGAAATTAAAAAACTGGATGAGGCTGTAAAATCTGCTTTTGAAGTTGGCTTTGTGTTTAATGTTTACAGTTTAGGTGAAGAGTGTCTGAAACGTCTCGGCTTTAAACCCGAACAATATTTCAATTTTGAATGGAACATGCTGGAAGCGCTTGGTTTTACATCCGCGCAAATTGAAGCAGCAAATGATTATGTATGTGGTGCAATGACTATTGAAGGGGCTCCTTTTCTTAAACAGGAACACTATCCTGTATTTGATTGTGCCAACAAATGTGGTAAAAAGGGAAAACGTTACATTCATGCGCATGGCCATATCCGCATGATGGCTGCCACTCAGCCATTCATCAGCGGAGCGATTTCCAAAACCATTAATCTTCCAAACGAAGCCACTATCAGTGAAATAGCTGATTGTTATTTGCTCAGTTGGGAATTAGGATTGAAGGCTTGTGCATTGTACAGGGATGGCTCTAAACTCAGTCAGCCATTGAGTAATAAGAGTGATTCCAAAAAAGCAAAAGAAGAAGCAGCAGAAGAAGTAAAGGAAACTAATGATAGCCAGTTGATAGATGTAAGCAAACTGACTGTTGAAGACATGCTGGAAGAATTGCAGAAAAGAATGCAGGCTTCACCGGATACAAAATTGAAACGCCAGTTATCCAGAATTGTAGAAAGAAAGACCTTGCCGGCTAAACGAAGAGGGTTTACACAAAAAGCTAAAGTAAATGGCCAGGCGATATTTCTGCGAACCGGTGAATATACTGATGGTACATTGGGAGAAATCTTTATTGATCTCGCAAAAGAAGGATCCACTTTGCGTAGCCTCTTAAACTGTTTCGCCATCAGTGTTTCAGTTGGATTGCAATATGGTGTTCCGCTGGAAGAATTCGTAGAAAAATTCGTGTTCACCAAATTCGAACCTGCCGGAATGGTGGATCATCCGAATATCAAGAGCACAACTTCAATTGTGGATTTCGTATTCCGCTGCCTCGCTTACGAATACCTGAACCGTACAGATCTGGTGCATGTATTAGATAAGCCCGAATTGATGAATCTGGGAACAGATGATTGGGATGATGTTCCGGGATTGGAATATGAAAAAAGCAAGCCTGAATTGTCTGACGTGCGTGTCATTCAACCGCCTGCAGGCAATACATCACAAGGATCGGTTAAAACGTCGCGGGCATCTGTTAAAGTTGAAGTAAGTACTCAGGAGTATATGAAGAGCATGCAAAGTGACGCTCCTTCCTGTAATACCTGCGGCCATATCACGGTGCGCTCCGGAACGTGTTACAAATGCCTCAACTGTGGAAACAGTATGGGTTGCAGTTAAGATAGTCAAAGTAGATCGGACGGTTGAAAAGCTTTGATGCTATAAGTCACTTCTTCATGGAGGTGACTTTTTTTATTTTAAAGCACTTTATCAAAAATTGAAAGAACCTGGAACTTATACACTTATGTTATTAACTCATAATTCCGCATAGTCTGGCACCATTTTTTCTTATTGAACATCGCGCCTGCCGGAAAACATTTTATGATTTTGTTATGTGAAAACAATGAGCGGCCCCCAATTTAAAAGTTGGTTCACCGTTAGTTTATCTGGCTCGTTTTTAATCCGTAAACCTTAATTGTCCTACATGGCAGAGATCTACATGAAAACTACCTTTATGAAAAGAGTCTTAGCATTTATCGCCGTGGTTGTCTTTCTATCTGCCTGCAGCCGTTCTGTTACACCATTTGACGCAGCAAATAAAAATTACAAACGTTGCCATAGCATCAGGTAATCTTTTTATGGTTTTGTTTAAAGTAAATGAGTAGGAATTTTCTACTCATTGAGCCTGGATTTCCCGAATTGAAAGAGTGAAGTAATTATAGCTTCCCTCTGACACCACAATCTTTAAGATAACGCATGCCCATGTACTGGGGCATGCGTTATTATTATCCATCCGGTTCACTTTTGTCCCAACATTTTCACTTTTTGCCGTTTATTATGGCCGTATCTGTTCAATCCCGGACATTAACTTTTTGGGACCTGTTTAAAAAAATCCATTACACGTCAAATGCTTGAACGGTAAATCTTATCTTCATTGATTGGCATAAAATAAAAGTGATCAATGGAACTAAAAGTTTCGTACAATAAACAGCAGGTTTTACAAGCGTTGAGATATCATTTTATCAGCAAGCCCGAAATTAAAATCATGGTGATTCTGGTGAATGTTTTTGCGTTGCTGGCAGCTGGTTTATTCGCCTTTAAGCTGATCACTCCATTACCTTTTCTAATGAGTTCTGTACTCTGGATGAGTATGATGCTCGCTTTCTGGATCTGGCTTCCGGCATTGATTTATCGTAAAAGCAGGACTTTTAAAGACTCATTTGTGGTTTTTTTAGAGGAGAACCATATGTTTATTGATACAGAAAAGGGAAGGAAAACATGGGCCTGGCGCGAATTCAGCAGTTTCCTGGAAACACCGGGATTTTTTCATTTATACTTTGACAACAGGAGTTTTTTCCTTTTACCTAAAGATTCATTTGCCAATTCCGACGATGTTCAATGGGCAAGGCATATCATGAAAAACAGGGTGGGGAAAAAGTAATCAGATCAATCTTTTTTCCATTACATAATGGGGTAGTGTAACTTCCATGAACTCTTCTCCGGCGGTTTTGTATCCAAGTTTCTCGTAAAAGCCGATGGCGGTTTTACGGGCATGCATAATCATTTTTTTATATCCCCTGTCGCGGGCAACATTTTCGGCGAAGGTCATCATGGTAAAACCAATGCCTTTTCCCTGAACACTATTTTGAACTGCCATCTGCCTGAGTTTACAGGTAGCATCGTCGATGCGTGTCACCAGACAGCAGGCCAACATTTTTTCATCATCAAATGCACCAATCAGCATGTCATCTTTTTCCCTTTCCAGTTCTCCCGGATCGAAGTTTAATCCCAGTGGTCTACGGAGGATTTCGAACCTCAGGTCTACCATTTTCTGGTATTCTTTTGAACCGTGATCGATGATTTTTAATGCCATGACAACAAGTTAATTGAAATTTACTGACCCCGATTAAAAATAAAAAAAAATATGCCACCAACCTCACCCAATGCCGGTGATAACCATACTGCATAAGGATTGCAGCGTTTTTCGTTAACCTTTTCCAGTCCAATATCTTAACAAAATCAAACTTGTTTGTAACTCTCTGAAAGGCAAAAATTGTTTTTATGTCAAAAACTCTATTTTTGCACCCAGTAATAACCAAATTTTACAAACATGTCAGACATTTCAACTAGGGTAAAAAAGATTATTGTTGATAAGTTAGGAGTAGATGAAGCGGAAGTTACTCCTGAGGCTTCTTTTACAAATGATCTTGGAGCAGATTCACTGGATACAGTGGAATTGATCATGGAATTTGAAAAAGAGTTCAACATTTCTATCCCCGATGAACAGGCTGAGACAATCACTACTGTCGGTCAGGCTGTTGCTTACCTGGAAGAGCACGCGAAATAGTTTATCGCTTCCAGGCATACCTGGTACTTAATATGAATTTAAAAAGAGTTGTTGTTACAGGAATTGGCGCCATCACCCCTGTGGGTAATACCGCTCCGGAATACTGGAATGGATTAACCGGAGGTGTGCCTGGCGCCGATTTTATTACCCTTTTTGATGCTTCTAAATTCAAGACCAGGTTTGCATGTGAGGTTAAAAACTTTGATCCTGTTGCGTATTTCGATCGTAAGGAGGCCCGGAAGATGGATCGTTTTACCCAGCTGGCACTTGTTGCTGCCGACGAAGCAGTAAAAGATGCCGGTATTGGAGATAACAACGTTAATCCTGATCGTACCGGAGTGATTTTTTCAAGCGGCATTGGTGGCTTGCTAACATTTCAGGAAGAGGTAATGAATTATGCAAGAGGTGATGGAACCCCCCGGTTTAATCCCTTCTTCATCCCCAAAATGATATTGGATATTGCTGCCGGCCAGATCTCGATGAGGTATGGTTTCAGAGGTCCCAACTTTGCGGTGGTTAGTGCATGCGCCTCTTCCACTCATGCAATTATTGAAGCTTTCAATTACATCAGGCTTGGAAAAGCTGATATCATTGTTTCCGGTGGCAGTGAAGCAGTAATCTGTGATTCAGGCCTGGCTGGCTTTAACGCCATGAAAGCGCTGAGCGAAAGGAATGAAGATCCAAAAACAGCTTCCCGGCCATTTGACAAAGACCGAGATGGTTTTGTAATGGGCGAGGGTGGTGGTGCTTTAATATTGGAAGAATTGGAACACGCTATTAAGAGAGGTGCTAAAATATACTGTGAAATTGGCGGTGGCGGAGCTACAGCTGATGCTCACCATATTACAGCTCCTCATCCTGATGGACTAGGCGCAAAAAGCGTTATGCGCGTTACACTGGAGGATGCCGGATTGACACCTGAAGACATTGATTATATCAATGTACATGGAACATCCACTCCGCTTGGCGACATTGCTGAAACAAAAGCGATTATGGGCGTATTTGGCAAACATGCTTACGACCTTAATATAAGCTCAACCAAGTCGATGACGGGTCATCTACTTGGAGCGGCAGGCGTTATAGAAGCAATTGCGTGTGTATATGCAGTGTTGTATGATGTGATTCCGCCAACTATTAATCATTTCAACCAGGATCCTGAATTGGATAGTCAATTGAATTTTACTTTCTGGAAACCCCAGAAAAGAACGGTCAGGGCTGCATTAAGCAATACTTTCGGTTTCGGCGGCCATAACGCTTCCGTTATTGTAAAAAAATATGCGAACTGAATAAACGTTAATGGCTGAAGCGAGAAGAAAAAATCGTAACACCTTATCGTCCGTTTCCTGTGAATCAAACTTATCAATGCAAATCTGTGCATTTCTGGATTCAATATCTTCGGACAAAAAAAACTGACAGAGCTTACTACAAACAGCTTTGTAACATACTGGGTTTCGCGCCCGGCCATCTCAATCTATATACAACCGCACTAAGCCATCGATCAGTTAAAGAGAGTGCCGACGAAAATAATGAAAGGCTCGAATACTTAGGCGATGCGATCCTCAGTAGTATTGTAGCTGACTATCTTTTCAAACGGTATCCTTATAAAGGCGAAGGTTTTCTTACCGAAATGCGGAGCAAAATGGTCAACAGGCAAACCCTGAATGAGGTTGCAGTTAAGATGGGTTTGAAAAAAGTGACACTCTTCAATAAAAGTGACAATTCCCTTAAGATCAGCCAGATTTTCGGCAATACGCTGGAAGCCCTTGTTGGCGCAATTTATCTCGATAAAGGGTACGACAAAACCAAACATTGGGTTTACGAACGCATTGTGAACCCACATCTTTTCATTGAAGACCTTGAGGTTCTCGAAATCAATCACAAAAACAAATTGTATGGCTGGGCCAATAAAAACGGTAAAGCCCTTGAATTTGAAACCCTTGACGAAAAAATCGAAAGCGGCCGGCGTTTGTTCAGAGTTGGTGCCGTTGTTGATGGTGAATTGATTGCAGAAGGAAAGGCGTACAACAAAAAAGACGCGAGTCAGATTGCCGCTCAGATTGCTGTCGAGAAGCTGAAAATCAACAGCTGACCTCTTTATCTAATGTTTTAGTCTCCATCACTTGCATCTGTCAATTTTTGTGACCATCTTTGTTTCCTGAAGGTTCCCACCTTCTATACCCTAAGTTCATTTCCTGTAAAATTGCTGCACCGGCCTGCCTTAAAAGCAGTCCACTCCATATTCCTGAAAGGCCAGTTTTTGACCTAATACCACAGGAATATGAAGCGCATCATCACCCTCATTTTTTTAGCTTTTATTTGTGCCTCCACTTATGCGCAGGTAACATTTTATTCTACCGCTTCAGGCAATTGGTCTGATATTGAGCGCTGGGATAAAAAGAAATTGCCTTCATCAAATGATATTATTGTTATTCAGCCTGCACACACAATTAAACTGGATAAGGATATTAAACTCTCCAATGTAACACTGCGTGTGTTTGGTGTTTTAGAAATTAAGGGGAAAAGAATTTTTGAATTGAATAACAATTCAATCATCAATATATTAACAGGTGGCAAATTAATTTCACCCGACCGGTCAGTAAATAGTGTTATTAGTTTTGGAGAAATTGTAAAGTACCGCGGCAACAAAGAGTTTGTAAAGGGTTGGGGTAACGGTACAGTAAAAGGAATGGCATACGCATCAGGTTCTAGTGGAAATATCGACCAGCAGGGTAAAGGTTTTGTAATCGGGAATTTGCCTGTAATATGGCAGGACCTTAGTCTGGTACGCACGCCCGATGATCATATTCAAATGGTTTGGGTAACGAGTCACGAAACGGGCTTAAGAATATTTGAGATTGAAAAAAGTACTAATTGTCTGCATTGGAATAAAATTGGCAGTATACTATCAGAGGGTAATATCAGCAGTCCGCAGAATATATACAGTTTTGTCGATGATAAACCGGGTCCCGGAATAATTTATTACAGGATCAAACATCTTTATCCTGACAATAAAATATTGTATTCACCTGTGAGAATGATGAAGATAGATGCGCCACAGCCCGGTATGGTAATGTATCCTAATCCTGCATCACAACACGCAATTTTAAGTTTTGGAAGAGATCTAAGTTCAGAAGGAGTAATTATGGTATATAACAGTAATGGTCAGGCGATAACAAAATTGGCCGTGGCAAAATCATCCCGGCAATATAATGTTAATGTAAACAGCTGGAAGGCGGGTATATACCTTGTTAAGCTGATTGAAGCTAATGGTGAGAGTCAGGCGTTGTATCTTGTTAAACAGTAATATGCCTGAAGAATTAATCAGGCTTTAATTTCCTGGCATAATTCAATTAAAACGCTGTTGGTTGTTTTAGGGTGAAGAAAACAAACCAATTTATTGTCGGCGCCTTTTTTAGGGGTGTCGTTGATAAAAACAAATCCTTCTTTCTTGAGTCTTGCTATTTCTGCGATGATATCTTCCACTTCAAAAGCAATATGGTGGATACCTTCACCTTTTTTTTCGATAAATTTTTCAATTACACCACCAGGTGCTGTGTTTGCTATCAGCTCAATTTTACTTTCTGCTATTTTTAAGAATGCGGTTTTTACATTTTCACTTGTAACCTCTTCCGTTTTATAGCAAATCGAATTGAGCAAATTCTCATACAATGGAACAGATACATTTAAATCTTTGACTGCAATTCCGATATGTTCAATTCTGATCATACAAACTAAATAAGGTAATAAAAAGTTATATATCTACTCAAATTAATGCTATCCCTGCTTTAATGTAATTTTAGTGTTGATATTTTTATTGATATGCCCGACGATCCGATTTATCTCGACTATAATGCAACAACTCCGTGCGATCCCGCGGTGATTGAATATATGCTGCCCTGGTTTGGAAAAAATTTTGGTAATGCATCAAGCCGGCAACATAGCTACGGTTGGAGAGCTGCAGAGATTGTAAAATTTTCGAGAGAGAAAATTGCTGCCTTTATTGGCTGTGAAGCGGAAGAAATATTTTTTACATCAGGGGCGACAGAAAGCGTGAACATGATTTTGAAAGGTGTCGGTGAAATTTATCAGTCAAAAGGAAAACATATTATAACTGCTGCTACAGAACATGCTGCAGTACGCGACACCTGCAAAAGTTTGGAAGCCAGAGGGTTTTCAGTAAGTTTTTTATCGCCGGATTCATCGGGTATCATTAATCCTGAAAGAGTGGAGGCAGCTGTAAGGGCAGATACTATTTTGATTGCGCTAATGTGGGCCAATAATGAAACTGGTGTTGTTCAACCAGTGGAGGCATATAGCAAAATTGCAGCAAACCATGGGATCATATTATTCACTGATGCCACGCAGGCGGTTGGAAAGATACCATTGACTGTCAATGAAACTGGAATTGGTGCCATGGCATTTTCTGCTCATAAAATTTATGGTCCTAAAGGAGTAGGTGCTGTTTATATCAGTAGAAAAAATCCGCGCGTAAAGCTTGCCCCATTAATTGAGGGGGGCGGACAGGAGAAAAGTTTGCGCAGCGGTACATTGAATGTACCGGGTATTGCGGGATTTGGTGAAGCAGTGAAAATTATTGGCACGAATACGAAAGATGAGTTTGAAAGGATGAGGATGTTGCGTGACCTGTTTGAAAATGCGGTATTGAAAAACGATGAGGTGTATGTTAATGGTGACGTTAATAACCGTTTACCTGGTGTATCTAACTTATGTTTCAGGCTCACAGATGGAGCTGCTTTATTAATGGCTTTAAATAAAAGCCTGGCAGTTGCGGCTGGTTCGGCGTGTTCATCAGCATCGGGTGAACCATCTCCTGTTTTATTGGCGATGGGATTAGGGCGATCGGCCGCTTACGCTTCAATAAGATTCAGCCTCGGAAGGTTCACCACAATGGAGGAAGTACAAACGGCAATAACAGTGGTTAACGATTCTCTACTGTACATCCGGGAGTCATCTTATCCAACCTTTCAGGAGCTTAGGCTCACAGCTACCAGGGCTCCGGAATGGAATCACCCTTCTGTGCCTTGACGACCCTGCCATTTAACAGTCCGTAAAATACACAGTCTTCCATTTTCGCGATCTTAATCGTAAATTTGTATTCTGCCTTTGCTAAAACAAAGGGCCAGGGTAAGCGTTTAATATATACGAAAACAGTTGAAAGATGAATACAGCGGTATTGGCATCCGGCATTTTCATTAGTGAAAAAGCCAAAGAAAAAGTGAACACTTTATTGAGAGATGAGGGCAAAGGTGATGATTATTTTGTTAGGGTGAGTGTGGTAAGTGGAGGATGCTCAGGATTAAGTTACAAAATGGAATTTGATAATAATCAGAAACCTGCCGATCAGATATTTGAAGACAAGGGTATGAAAATAGTTACAGATATGAAAAGTGTGTTATATCTGTTTAATACTATGTTGGAATATTCTGATGGATTGAATGGAAAGGGATTTTATTTTGAAAATCCTAATGCCAGCCGTACCTGTGCATGTGGTGAAAGTTTTTCAGTATAAAATAAAGATTAAAATATTTGAAAAGTGAGCGGATTTCCACTCACTTTTTTTGTGCTAAAAATCAGGATTCGGTGGAGTGGGAGGTTTAGGCGGAGAAGGCGGTAAACTTTCTTTGCTGTTTGACATTAGGGGTACAGGAGGCAGTGGAGGCACTGGCGGCTCATTGGTTTTTAACAAAGGTGGCGGAGGAGGTGCCGGAGGTTCAGGTGGAGGAGGTGGTGAAGTAAGTTGGTGGTCGGCACCTATAGGTGCGGATGGTGACGAAGGTGGAACAATCTGGCTGATAGTGATATATGATATCAGCACCATGCCGGCTATTAAGGCAATTTTTTTCATATTGATTTTTTGATAGGATGCAAGCGTGAAATAATTCCATATCAAAATTTACTATGTTTGAAAAAAACACAAAAAAACCCCTGGTTTGTACCAGGGGTGAGCTGACTGCAGTTGGTTTTGGTTACAAGATTTAATATTTCAGAAATGGTAAGGCAACCAGCCCATTTTCAATAAAAAGTAAAACGAAATATTGACCAGAAGGCAAATCGTCAATATTGATACGGTAATTGTTTTCATTTATAAATACCCTCTTCACAACTTCACTTCCATTATATCGGACAATTCTGCATTCCGTTCTGCTGCTTAGATGCGGAAAAAATATAAAGATTTCTTTAACAGCAGGATTGGGATATAATTTAATTTCTCCTTTACCGGAATATTTTGCTCTTACAATAGATGAGTAAAACGAAGTGCTGTGTTTGGTTTTCACTACAATCCGATAAACGTTTATTCCATAAAACGGTAATTTATCTGTAATCGAATATTTTCTGTCATTGTATCGGATATCTGTTTTTACGCTATCAATTGGCTGGAATGAAATCCCGTCTCTACTTTTTTCAATCACAAAATATTCAAGGTCATCTTCCGCATCAACAATCCAGTTCACCGTTATTCCTTTGGAGTTTTCTTTTGCCTCGACATCAATTGAGCGGAAGGGGAGGATGTTTACTACAGCTGCTGAAGCCAGGGAAAAGGGACCATCAGGAATAGCTGACTGTTTGCTGCTGATAAATCCGAATTCATTATTTCCATCAATTTCAGGATCCGATCCCAAACGCTGCCAGCGAAAACCCTGTTCAGTTTCGTCTAAGAAAGCCACCCTGAGTGCATTGCGTTCATCCGGGGAATTAGCGACAGCGCTGTAAGGCCGCCAACTTAAGCCAATATTAACTTCGTCGTTTGAATTGTTGTTGAGTGCATTTATTTCCCAATATTCAAGTTGGCTGATATGATGAAGTGTAGCGTTTTGAACTGGAAAAAAATTTGAAAACTGCGAAGGAAAATATTCAATCGAAAAAGTACTTTGTCCGCCGCTAATTTTTTCAAGCATTATTGGCGCGAAGTGATTTCCTTTTCCAATAGGTACAAAATATTTTCCAGGATTATTAAGTTCTGCGTAAACCGGCCCGCTTATATAGCTCTTTTCCCATCCGGTATTTGATAGGTTGTACTGGCTGACAGGACTCACTATTTCTGCATCTTTAAGCAGGAGTTTTGCGTTGGCATCAGTTAAAATTATTCCCGATTCCAATGAAAGTTTTCCGTTAACAGTAAGGTCCTGGTTGAGTACTAATTGTCCGTCATTCTTATTCAGGAAAAGGTTTTTTACTGCGGCCGGAAATGAATTTCCTGTGGATTGCACACCTGCTCCATTGAAATAATATGATGCATTGGAGGATAGACTTCGCGATGCTGTACAAATGTTACCGCTTTGAAATAATTGTTGAATACCCACTGCAGCTCCGAAATGTATTCCTGCATTATCATCTATAATGAAACTGCCATTACCGGAAATACTATGCATTCCG
Source organism: Chitinophagales bacterium (assembly GCA_031425315.1). GTDB lineage: Bacteria > Bacteroidota > Bacteroidia > Chitinophagales > Chitinophagaceae > Pollutibacter. The sequence continues at coordinate 6,590 of JANPJC010000351.1, read as the reverse complement.
GTTTCTAAAACTGCGTCGGAACCAACATGAAAAGTATTACCCGAATTTGAAAGTGTGAGTGACCTCTCTAATTTACATTTAGCCTGCGCCAACAGAGTTAGTCTGTTGAAATTCGCATTCATTTGAATGTTCCCATTTCCTTTTATAACACACGGGTTTCCGGAAAGCAGGACCGATCGGTTTGATAAACCGGCTGACGGGGGATTAAAATTAATAGTACCGTTGACTTCCAGATTTCCGCCAATTGTTATGTTGGCAGTAAGTGTCGATGTAATGGTCGCCCCCTGTTTTACAATCAGGTCACCGTTTATAGTAAGAGTGGAACTTCCATTACCGCTATATGATTTAGTTCCGTTACTGGCTGAGAAAATCAAAGTGCCGAATGTGTTACCAGTGAGTGAAACGGTATATCCGGCGGTGCCAGGCACATCAAATTCAAAGATTCCCTTCTCGGTACCAGTATCATTCACCAACTGATTAATAATTGCAGCATTACCTCTCGGCGTCTTATGAATGTATCTACCGCCATTTAGAATCTTAAAACCGCTGCTGATCGCAATTGCATCGCCGGAAGATGCGCCTGATGCATTTCTCACAATTGCCCCGGATCCGGCTAATAATCCAATGGATGCACCAGTGATCACAAGGCCGGGCGCAATTGTATTTTCCTTAGGAAGTGTTAATTCGATTGTTCCTCCCGATGATGGAAGGATATGTATTGAGTTTACAGTAACAGTAATTGCACCTGCAGGAAGTAACACAGAAAAATTTCCGGTCATCCATTCGTTATCGATTATCACATCGTCTGAAGGTGCAGGGACCTGGTCGGAAGTCCAGTTGGCAGCATTATTCCATTGATTGTCCCCTCCGCCGCCGTCCCATTTTATTTGCGCACTTACCTGTGCCTGCATCATCACCGCCGCTAGGGCTAACTTATACATGTTTTTCATAATCACGAGGTTAACTTTTAGTTCGACAGGCAATTTAGTATTACAGAGGAGGGGTAAAAAAGTACTTAACACCGATTTTTGACGTTATTTTCCCGACTTCATGTAATCTTGCAGTTCCTTAATATTATGTGGGCACTTTGTAAAAAAGAACTCAGGCAGTTTTTTAGTAACCTTACCGGATATATCGCTATCCTGTTATTCCTGTTATTGAATGGGCTGTTCCTCTTTGTTTTCCCCGAAAGCAATCTATTTGATTATGGATATGCCACGCTGGATAAATTTTTTGAATTGGCGCCATGGGTATTGCTGATGCTGATACCAGCCATTACAATGAGAAGTTTCTCCGATGAATTTAAAAGCGGCACATACGAAATTTTGCAAACATTACCATTAAGTCGTCTGCAGGTGATCGTTGGTAAATATCTTGCCGCCCTCATTGTTGTAGTAATAGCAATACTCCCAACTTTCATCTATGTATTCACGATCAGTAAAATTTCAACAGGCGGGATCGACAGCGGTGGAATAATGGGATCATATATCGGTTTGTTTTTTCTGGCAGCAGTATTTACAGCTATCGGCGTCTGCTGCAGCAGTTTAACAGCCAATCCAGTGGTTTCTTTTCTGTTAAGTGCATTTACATGTTTTGTGATTTATTCTGCATTTACAGCGATTAGTGCAATGCCGGTATTTCAGTCGGGAATAGGATATTTTATTGAATTGATAGGCATTGATTCACACTACAAAAGCATTAGCAGAGGTGTGATAGACAGCCGCGACATCATTTATTTTTTAAGTGTGATTTTTTTATTTCTGTTTCTTACCGCAAAAAACCTGGTCAAGCGCTGATCTCCTATGTTTAAAAAACTGTTGAAATTAAAATATGGCTGGGCGGTACTGGTATTGTTACTGGTAGCAGTAAATTATCTTTCGACAAAGCTGCATTTTCGGTTAGACTTAACCGGTGAAAAAAGGTATACGATATCTGCACCTACCACTCAACTTGTTGAAGAGCTTCCTGACAGAGTGGACGTTACTGTGTTTCTGGATGGAGATATGCCGGCGGGTTTTAAGAAACTCGCCGGAAGCACAAATGATATGTTAAGCAGCTTTAAGTCTATTGCTCCAAATCTTATCAGTTATCATTTCGAAAGACCCGGACAGGGAATGGATGATACCACCCGAGCCTATTTATACGATTCTCTGAGAGCTTTGGGCATTAATCCCACCAATGTTAAAGCACAAACAAAAGAAGGAGAGAGCAGTGAAGAAACATTGGTTTTTCCAGGAGCAGTTGTAAAATATCAGGATAGAACAGTTGGGGTGGATTTCCTGCAGGGGCAGAGCAGTCTTGATGGCATCAACTCTCTTAATAATGCAGAAGCCTTATTGGAATATAAGTTGGCCAGCGCGATTCGCAAGGTTACACAGGATACTATACCGGTAGTCGGTTATCTTTCTGGCAATGGCGAACCGGTTGATTACAGGGTATATGATCTGATTGAAAATACTTTGCGTCCGAATTATGGTTTTAGTATCATTCCGGTTGACAGTGTCAGGTTTATCCCACAATATTTCAGCGCATTGCTGATTGTAAAACCTGTTCAGCGATTTAGTGAACAGCAGAAATTAAAAATCGATCAGTATATACTAAACGGGGGAAAAGTAATATGGATGCTGGATAATCTTTATGCAAGTTTAGACAGTCTACAGCGCAGTCAGGGCGAATTTATCGCATTCGACCTTGGATTAAATCTGGAGGATCAATTGTTCAGGTATGGGGCGAGGATCAATCAGGATTTGGTTCAAAGTCTTGAAAGTGATAAAATTCCTTCAGTAGTGGGAAGCATGGGCGACAAACCCCAGATTGAAATATTACCGTGGCCTTATTTTCCATTGCTAAGTAATACCAATAACCACCCCATCGCAAAAAATCTTGATTACATCATTTCAGAATTTCCTCATTCGGTTGATACTATTAAAACGCCGGGCATCAGAAAAACAGTTTTGTTACATACCGCCCTGGAATCGCGAACCTTGCAAACACCCGCAAAAGTGGAATGGTCGAGTATCAGGACAGAGGAAGATCTCCGATCTTTTAACAAAGGAAGGGTGCCGGTGGCAGTATTACTGGAAGGAAAGTTTCAGTCTTTATTTTCCAACAGGATTGCGAAGGCAACTGCCGACTCAATGGCTAACATATACCAGCAGCCTTTTAGGCCGGTTGCAGAATCGGATAATAAAATGATCGTGATAGCAGATGGCGACCTTGCATTAAACCAGGTAAGTCGAACGGACGGCCCCCTGGCGATGGGGATGAACAGTTATACCCGTCAGCAATATGCAAACCGGGAATTTTTATTGAATGCCATCGAGTATATGGTTGATAATTCAGGAATTCTTGAAACACGCAGTAAGGACTACACCCTCCGGTTAATCAATAAAACCAGTATCGAAGAGGACAAGAGTTTCTGGCAGCTTATCAATATAATTGTACCTATTCTGGTGATCATTGGAGGTGTGGCGATTTATCAATTTGTACGTCGCAAGGTTTATACAAAAGCGGTATAAACCGCCTCTTAAACCTCCAACTCCTTATCTTTGCAAAGTTTAGCTTTCACCTGGTATGCAGGGGATGTTAAGGCTATTAACAATACACTATGTCACCAGACCAGATTAGTTATCTCACTTTCATCGTAGTTATCATTGCTGCTCTTATTTTTGATCTCGGCCTTCTCAGCAAAAAAAATAGCACTGTAAGTATTAAAAAGGCTTTGTATCAAACCCTGTTCTGGGTGACACTTTCACTCGCCTTTTGTGGTTTTCTCTGGTTTGAAAAAGATCATGTTGTTGCCACGAAATTTTTTACGGCCTACCTCATGGAGTGGTCATTAAGTATTGATAATATTTTTGTATTTATACTCATTTTTACCTATTTCAGTGTACCGGAAAAAGATTCATCAAGAGCATTGCTTATCGGTATAATACTCGCTATTATTTTCAGAATTGCATTCATTGCGCTGGGCATAGAATTGATTCAGCGCTTCCATTGGATACTTTATGTTTTTGGAGCCTTCCTTATTTATACAGGCTATAAACTTTTTATAAAAAAGGATGAAGCTGAGTTCGATCCCGGCCAGACAAAAATTTATAAGTTCATGCGCAAATTTTTGCGTTTATCAGAAATCGAACCCAACGGAAGATATTTTGTAGAACATAACGGCAAAGTATTTTTTACTACTCTTTCTGTTGTGGTGTTGATGTTGGGAGGAGTTGATATTGCATTTGCACTTGATTCAATTCCAACAGTCGTATCACTGGTAAGAGATGATGCGCGGGCGCCATTTACTGCGGATGATATGCTGGTTATTTATTCTTCAAATATTTTCGCAATATTGGGTTTAAGGTCTCTTTTCTTTTTATTGAAAGGAGCAGTAGGCAAATTTGATTTTCTGCAACAGGGTATTGCGATCGTATTGATATTTATCGGTGTTAAAATGCTGCTTGAATTCTGGGAGATCAAGATTTCCATTTATATTTCCCTGCTTGTGATTCTTGCCTGCCTGCTTGGTTCAGTTGTGTATTCTATCGGTCACCAAAGGATCAGGGCTTCAAAAACAAAAGCAGACAAAGCTTCATAATATTAATGCCGTCTTATTCTCTACATACAATTGCATCGTGGGTACAGGGAAAGCTGAATCCCGCTGATCATTCGAATGCCATTGAACATCTCCTTCTTGACAGCAGAAAGCTTGTATTCCCGGAAAGTTCGTTATTCTTTGCATTAAAAACCAGTCGTAGAAACGGACATCAATATATACCCGAGCTATACTCCCGGCAGGTAAAAAGTTTTGTAGTAAGTGAAGCGCTGAATGAAAACGAATATCCCGGCGCCGCATTTATTTATGTTGATGATACTCTCCAGGCCTTACAGGAAATCGTTGCACAACATCGCAGGATGTTTGACCCTCCGGTTATTGGCATTACCGGCAGTAATGGCAAAACAATCGTTAAAGAATGGTTGAATCATTTGATGGAGCCCGAGTACCACATTATCAGAAGTCCAAAAAGTTATAACTCTCAAATTGGAGTACCACTTAGCGTATGGCCGATTGATAAATTTGATCAGCTTGGCATTTTTGAGGCGGGTATTTCAGCGCCAGGTGAAATGGAACAGCTGGAAAATGTTATTCTTCCCTCAATAGGATTGATTACTAATTTGGGAGATGCGCATGACGAAGGGTTTACGGGAAAGCAGGAAAAGTTACATGAGAAATTGAAGCTTTTTGTTCATGCCAATGTGATTATTTATTGCAGAGATCATGAATTGATTCATAATGGTATCCTGGAACATTTTTCTTCGGCAAATAAAAAACTTTTTTCATGGAGTGAAAATCAGGAAGCTGATATCAGGGTTTTATCTATCACTCAAACAGGTTTGCAAAGTGTAATAAAAATTGCCTTTGCTTCTGTTGAATTCAGTTTTGATATTCCATTTACCGATAGAGCTTCTATTGAAAATGCTATTCATTGCGTTGCGGTATTGCTGCACCTTGGTTATGATGCTGCTGTAATCATGGATCGGATGAAAGCATTGCCGGCCCTGGCTATGCGGCTCGAAATGAAACAGGCAATCAACAGGTGTTTATTAATTAATGATAGTTACAGTGCTGATTGGAATTCTTTCACCATCGCATTAGATTTTCTTTCACAGCAACAGCAGCACGAAAAGAAGACAGTTATCATTTCGGATTTTGCCCAGAGCGGAAAAAAGGCTGAACAGCTTTACTCAGATATAGCGCAGTTACTGGCACAAAAAAAAGTATCGCGTGTTATTGGAATTGGCCCGGTAATCAGCAGTTTTGCTTCCCTTTTTGCAGGTGACAGTTCTTTCTTTCTTACTACATCTGCATTTTTGGAGCAGTTTCATTCTTCGCAATTCAAGGATGAATCGATACTGCTTAAAGGCGCCCGAAGGTTTGCTTTTGAAAGGATAGGCCAGTTGCTGGAGCAAAAAATGCATCAGACAATTCTTGAAATCAATTTAAGTTCGGTTACGCATAACCTTAAGTATTATCAATCTCTGCTGCATTCGCGTACAAAACTAATGGTAATGGTGAAGGCATTTTCGTATGGTGCGGGCAGTTATGAAATGGCCAACCTGTTGCAGTTTAACGGTATCGATTACCTGGCGGTTGCATATGCTGATGAAGGTGCTGAGCTTAGAAAGGCTGGTATCAGTTTGCCGGTAATGGTAATGAATACAGATGAGGATGCCTATCCCTCACTAACATTATACGACCTGCAGCCTGAAGTGTTTTCGATGGAGATGATCACCACGTTGGACGCATGGTTGCGATCGGAGGGAATAACAGATTTTCCAGTGCATATCAAACTGGATACGGGTATGCACCGCCTCGGGTTTTCTCCAAATGATATTGAAGCGCTTTGCGAATTCCTTGCCGGTACTAAATCATTCAGGGTACAAACGGTTTTCAGTCATCTTGCTGCAGGTGAAGATCCGGCAGAAGATGAATACACGCTTAAACAGTCCGTACTTTTTAATATGTGTTGCGAAAAGCTGCAGTCACATCTTGGCTACACATTTATCAGGCATATAGCTAATACGGCCGCCATCCGTCG
>JANPJC010000350.1:0-2163 GCA_031425315.1 Chitinophagales bacterium | reverse complement strand
TTATTTCCAGGCTGCAATGTACTACCTGGAAAATGGAAAAGATCTTAACAAAGCGGCACAATGGCTGGACAAAGCAACTGCTGAAACTCCAGATGCATTCTGGGTTTGGCATCAAAAAGCAAACGCTTTAGCTAAACTGGGTAAAAAGAAAGATGCAATTGCAGCCGCTAATAAATCAATTGAACTGGCCACCACTGCAAAGAATGAAGACTATGTTCAGCTGAATAAAAAATTGCTTGCATCACTGAATTAATTATCAAAACATCTTATAAAAAGGCTGCCTGAAAAGGCGGCTTTTTTTATACCTATACCTTAAAAACTACAACCTCTAATTTTACACACCGGAATGAATGGTGTAATAACGTAAAACGTACATCCTTATACGTAAAACCTGTATTTGGCTGTTCTCTGTGTCCTTTGTCCCTTTGTGCAAGCGAAGCGCCTCTGTGGCCAAAAAGGCGATATCCATTAGGCTCAGATACTTAAACCCTAAAACCGTAATTTGCTGCCCTAAATTAACCGGATGTCGACAAATATAAAATGCCCCAGTTGCTCATTTATTTTTCCTTTGGAAGAGGCCGTGTCGGAAGATTACAAAAAAGAGCTGCGGGAGAAAATGAATGAATACAACCGCAAGAAGGAAGAAGAATTTGCGAAAAAAGAACTGGAACTGAAAACTCTGCTTCAAAAAAAGGAAATCGAACACCAGGCTAATCTTCAATCAGAAAAAAATAAACTGCAGACACAAATTGAAGAACAGGTAAGAAAATCGGTCGCGTCTGACTTCGAAAATAAGCTCGCATTTCTCCAGCAAAATAACCGCGACCAGGAAGAAAAACTTAAACTCGCCCGTGAAAAAGAAATGGACTATCTGCAGAAAGAACAGCAGTTAAAAAACCGTGAAGCAGAACTGGAACTCGATGTTCAACGTAAACTGCGCGAAGAAAGAAGTAAGCTTACAGAAGAACTTAAAAAAATCGAAGAAGAAAAATCACAGGAGAAAGAAACCAAATACCAGCTTAAATTAAAAGAACTCGAAAAACAACTCGAGGATCAAAAGAAATTGGCCGAGGAAATGAAACGGAAAGCAGAGCAGGGATCCATGCAGCTACAGGGCGAAGTGCAGGAATTAGTGCTGGAGGAATTATTAAAATCCAGTTTCCCTTTCGACCGGATAGATGAAGTAGGCAAAGGTGTTAAAGGTGCCGATTGCATTCAATTTGTACGAAACAGTTTTGGTGTGGAATGTGGTAAGATCATCTTTGAAAGCAAACGCACAAAAGATTTCTCGAAAGAATGGATTCAAAAGCTGAAAGCAGATATGAGAAGCCTTGGTGCAGATATGGCAGTTTTGGTAACCGGCACTCTACCGAAGGATATTGAGCGCTTTGGTGAGAAAGAAGGAGTATGGGTTTGCAGTTTTGAAGATGTAAGGGCCCTGGTTCATGTGCTGAGAGATGGTATATTACGGGTATTCAGTGTATCTAAAACACAGGAAAACCGCGGAGAAAAAATGGTGATGCTCTATAATTACCTTACCAGTAAAGAATTTGGTGAACAATGGAAGGCGATCTACGAGGTTTTTGTAAATATGCGTACGTCAATCCAAAAGGAAAAAGACGCGATGGAGAGAATATGGAAAGCACGAGAGAAACAGCTCGATAAAGCAATGTTAAATACCACATTTATAAAGGGTTCCATCGAGGGAATTGCAGGCCAGGACAGCATTAACCTCGGATTGCTCGAAGATATTGCCACGGATACTTTACCAGAGGGTTAGAGCGTTATCCTTTTTGGAGCGCGCAATACCCGAATGGAAATAACATGGTTTATCATATTATTGGGCCTTATCATATTTATGATTCTTCGCAGTAAATCGCGTGTAAAACTCTCATCTTCAGATGAATCGGTAGCCGAACTCCAGTACAACAAGGAAGCACCTGAAAACATCCACCTCAGCAGTCCGCTTGTGTATTATGGTGAAAGTCTGGAATTTACAGATGAAGTGATCCGAAAGGTTTTGGTGAAGCACTTTTCGTACTATGCCCGGCTGCTTCCACCGGACCAGGATAAATTCATGGTACGACTCAAAAAATTCATTAAAACAAAAATCTATATCATTCACGATGTAAAGGGTTATCGTGAAATGCCAATACTGATCAG
>JANPJC010000349.1:0-12641 GCA_031425315.1 Chitinophagales bacterium | reverse complement strand
AGATTTAGATGCTGAGAGTTTTAATCGTTTCGATTGGGGTTTGACTGGCGGACTGGGTATCGATATAGGCAATTTCACAATAGGGGGAAGATATAGCTATGGATTCAAGGAAGTGGGTAAGTCGGGCACCATCGCCAGCCAGCTAACGTCTAACTCTAAAAATAGTGTGGTATCTGTATTTCTTGGACTGGCATTCTGATCTCATAACAAAAATTATATGATATGATTTCTCCAGGCTTAAATAACATCAACTTATACTTCGCGACAATATTTATTGTAGCTGTTTCAGCAACAGGCATGAAAACGCGATGTACCAATCCCACCAGAATTGACAAAGATCAAAATATGATCGTTGTACAAAATGACTTTGATGATAAAGATGACACGGCATTTATCGTTAAAGCCATCAAATTTCACCAACAGCAAATTATGTTGAGTGATATTGCGGATAAGAAACTAACGGACACTTCTTTAAAACGGGTTGTTGCGCAAATTCGAACCAATCACCAGACTTCCCTGGGAGAACTTTTTAAAATATACCGGGGAAAGGATAGTACAAAGGTTGCTGGCAGGGATAAGCAGGAAGGAGATTCTATTATAGCCGATCGCACTAAAGAGTTACCTAACGAAGGGCTGCAATTTGAAAATATGAAAGAGAAGGATTTTCAAGATAAGTGGATTCAAATGATGGTAAGGAATTATGATCAGATGATTCCTGAATATGAAAAAGAGGTGGAACTTCAGCAAACTGATAGTTTAAAAGTGATGACTGCTAAGGCAATGTCAAAGATTAAGGATAATCGTACCGAACTTAAACAATGGAAATCTACAGGAAAGCTTATTAAATAATTTTACTCTTTCTTAAAGTCCCGTCGTGCTATTTACATGTACGGGGTTTTTCATTTCTTTTTATATATAGCCCGTAAAATCATCAGCAGAGTATTTGTAGACAGCGAAAAAACATTGGTAAATAATACCGGCCAATCTTTCTTAAGCCATCCATACCAAATCCACAGTCCCAGGCCAATTGACAATAACGCCAGCATCCTGAATGAAACATCTTCAGCCGTCTTCTTTCTAATAGTTTTAATTACTTGTGGAATTAAAGATGCTGCAGTAAATACTCCGGCAGAAATGCCTACGATTTTTTCAAATTCCATAATCCTGTAAGAAAAGGTCAGATTTGCAATTGCAGATCTGACCTGTGGTGAACCTTAACCAAGTCCATATTATATATAAAAATATCAAGCCAGCAAACAAACTTTGTTCTGTAGTCGATTCTCCTGATCTTATCGTACCTGATTTCTTATTGATTTACTTATTGTGAACGTTTTTCCGACACTTCATGAAATTTTCCGAGGTAACCATACCCCAACAATTGTACATTGCTGCTTGAAGCATACCTCACTTCCTTCCACAATAATTTGTCAATGATTAATACCTGGTCATCCCTGAATGATTGTGTGAAAGAACGACCTTCAGGTGTCAACGGCTGACTATATCCGGGTACGGAAACATTAATTGATCTCACTGCTTCTCTAGCTTTAGTTAAGATGTACTCATTCGACGGTTTAGTAAAAAACCCCACAGCAACAATTGCAAGAAGGACCGCGCCCAAAATTAAAATCAGCTTCATAACCATATGTTTAAGCGTCAAAAAAAGTTAAAGACTTTGCTACTGAAATACGCCGGATCAGCTATTACATTGTAGTACCACGATCAAAAGGCAAGATAGAAACCGAAAACCGTGTAACGTGAGGAAAAATATATCTTTCACAGATCGAAGTACCGCTTCATAAATTCACAACTGTTCATGTTGCGCCAATTGAGCAAATATAAAATCCATAAAATTTGCATCGAATTAATTATGGCTAAACGAAACAAAATTTAAATCCTTGCTTCAACCTCTCAGTTTAAATAAAAAACTCGACCTTACCAGTTTTCTTATACACCCACGCTATTTGTAAAATCTCGAGACTAATACTGGTCGATTCACATTTACGTTTTGCCTGCAATGTGTTGACTATAACAGTCGCCACTCCCTGCATTCTTATAAAATTGCCATTCTTTTTATTAATAAATCTTAAGATAACCGGAAACTGCCCTTCAATATCACATAAAACATTGGTATCATCAGTAGTGCAAAATAAAGATCGGGGTTCTATAGTTTCATCAGCTTTAACGATAACCGGTAACCCAAGTCGACCTTCTGTTTTATTACAGGCATACATCAATGCATAGTGAGATTCACTAATTACTCTTTTGAGAAGCCTTTGATCAATAAAGCAATTTTTCATAGTTGGGATTTAAATGGCTCTGTACGCGTATGATTCATCAGAATTAAAATAAGGCAGTTTCTTTATTGCATTGTAAATACGGGTGTACCATGAAATTTTCCTCTCTGTAATGGTCCAGTCAAAAATCACACTATGGCCAATTGACATTTTTACCAATAACAATTCCTGGCTATCCAGTTGCCTTTCTTCTTTCAAACCAGTTAGTGTGTGCTGTATAACATGCTGGCTACTGATAATTTCGGCACGCCCGGAAATTGATAGTGAATACGAAACTCCTTTCCTGTAGAACGAAAGTGAAGCTGGAAAATTCAAATCATCGCTGAACCCCCTCCAACCGTTGCGGTTAATCAGAAACCATATACAACCTTGTTCATCTACTTTTAATGCAGAAATAATGCAGGTATTGTATTTAAGCTCGCCGCTTCCGGTATCGCTAAAGAGCGCACTCCTTATAATGCTCACTTTTTCCCTTATCAGCGCAAGATTACCGTGATCCTTGTACATATATGCAAAAATTTTACTTTCAAGAATGTACTTCAATCCCATATTAATCATACTCACCTTTCCATTTTTCGATATCACTTACTGCCATCCTACAACTCTGATTGCTGTTGAAAATTCTACCCGGGATATCTAGCAGTGTATTAAATAGCCTATGACATACTTAGATATCTCCCTTACAGTTAGCAAGATTGCTGCCACCACTTGAAAGAATTATTTAGAAAGAAAGCTTATGTCGGGAATAGAAACTCAATAGAACTGAAAAATTCAGGCGTTTCAAGAGTATCAGCAAAAGGAGAATGTAAATGTTTGATTCTAAAGGGGGATCATTGCAGATAGTTAGAACGAAAAATTGCTGAATTGGCAATTTTTAATTATTGTCGACAGAATTGATAATTTTACCAACAAAGAAGTTCAATCAATTTATCGCCCAAACGCCTCAAATTTTCATTTGATGTAGAAAATTATCGGCATTATCTCCCCGTTATTGACCGATGTATTAAATACATTAACGCCCAACCCAAACTTACCTGCTTTTCAACTTTTGCCTGGTATAACCCATTGTCGACACTCATCTTCTTTAATTATCAATATTAATTCATGTACAATCTTTAATAATTTTAATATCCCGAATATTTTAGATAACTCATTCGATCACAAACACAACATATAAAAAAAGGCCCTTCCAAATGAAAAGGCCTTTCTTTAATTTCTGTTTCTGATAAACTAAATAAATTCCGTCAACAAAAACAAGAATGAAATACACGGTGCTTAATTAGATAGTTCCAAAACCATGCCATCTGCATTTGAATGCTGTTGGTATATTTGTATATATTGGTTTCAATCAAGCTAGTCTTTGTCATTTATAATTTCTTCAAGAATTCGTGGTAACTTCTTCATCAATTTTTCGCTTTCGCTGAAAGACCAATCATCTTCTATTTTAAACACCTGCCAGAAATCTTTATTGACCAAAATCATGGAAAACAAAAACCTCCTGTTTGGTGCATAGATTTCAAATACTGGAAATGAACCAAGATAATAATGAAAAAATGCAAAATTTACTGGTGATGTGTCCATTTTTTCAGTGGAGTGATACCAGTGGAGTGTACGAATAATTTTGCCTCCACTTTTATGATTTGAATTAATCTTCTCCCCAACCATTTCCGCCAACAAGGTGAATCCAATATCCTGTTCTATCCATCTTCCACTATCAACGTCAGTGAAAAAGATATTTTCATACCCATCGTCAAACCTCACTTTAAACATTTGATGTATCGGATGAAATAGCTCGTCTACAAAACCATCCGATTTTCGGCTGTTATAGTCTATCCTGATTTTCTCTTTCATATTACTGCTGTAAATCTGTAAACAATCACTTCGGCATTCAATCGATTCAACTGAATTAAAACATTATGCCTCTCCCGTTGGGTAATTTCAATCACATAAAACATTCCCTATTATTTTAACAATTTCCTGAATGTGGTAATTATTGAGACCGTTAGTTCAGTTTAATGTGTAATGGTATCCACATGAAGGCAAAATGAAGGATTGAACTCTACTGGTATAAATTTTTTAGATAAAGTATATACAATCAGTATTATTCTGCCTTTACACAGATTAACATTCGTTAACCCGAAGCCTCTGCAAACCAGGATATCATAAGAAAAAGGAGCCTAAATTTTAAACAAAAACATTTTACCATGAAACAATTATTATCTGTATTAGTAGCAACAGTTTTATCAGGAAGTCTTCTTACCAGCTGCGGCGACGGCGCAAGAGATCGCGACAATGACGGTGACAGCACCGCATTTGAAAACACAGCAAGGGACAGAAATTATCCTGACTCCGCCAGTGGAACAACTGGTTCAACGCTTAGCAATAGTGATGGCGATTTGGTAAAAGACCTTGTAGAGAGTAACTATGCGGAAATTAAACTGGCACAACTTGCAACGCAGAAGTCGGCTAATGCTGAAGTAAAAGAAATTGCGAGAATGCTTGAAGCCGATCATACCGCAGCTTTGGATAAATTGAAACTTGTTGCCGGAAATGCAAATCTTACAGTTGCTACAGCTGAAGATGATGATGCGAGAGATGCTGTTAAAAAACTCACTGACGAAACTGGAAAAGAATTCGACAAAGACTGGTGTGAAAAAATGATAGACAAACATCAGAAAACTATTAACAAGTTGGAAAAAGAACAAAACGATGTTACAGATCCGGCGGTGAAATCCTGGATTGCAGAAACACTTCCTAAAATCAAGACACACAATGACCAGCTTGTAGCCTGTCATAACAAGATGAAATAATTGAAGTCCCTGACAAAAAATACTTATCTGGGTTCAATACACTTAAGGGTTGGTTTCTACCAGCCTTTTTCTTTTTAAATTGATACTTAATTATTCGATCTGCAAATGAAAAAGTATTTAAAGGTTCTTAGAAAATCAATTGATCTATTTATAAATGATAATGGCTTGAAATTAAGTGCGTCACTTTCTTTCTATACTATGTTTTCAATCGGGCCGGCATTATTAATTATGCTTTCTTTACTGGGGATATTTTTTGGCAGGGAAGCTGTGGAAGGTAGGGTCTTTGGACAAATATCGTCACTACTAGGTAACGCTTCCGCATTGCAAATTCAGGAGGTTATCAAAAATATAGAATTGAATAATGATAAATTCGTTGGGCTGATTGTAGGGGGAGTGATTCTGTTTATTGGGGCCACTGGTGTATTTATCGAAATGCAGGATTCGCTTAATTATGTATGGTCAGTAAAGGCGAAACCAAAGAAAGGTTGGCTTCGATTTCTAATCAACCGTATGCTCTCCTTTTCCTTGCTGATCAGTTTTGGATTTGTTTTTCTTGTTTCGCTGGGTATCAACTCAGTACTCGAAGCGCTTAGTGAAAGATTACTTCAGTTATTTCCCGAAGCACTTGTTATCATCGCATATATCATTAATCTTGCGATCACCTTTGGAGTTACCAGTTTGATATTTGCTTTTATTTTCAAATTTCTTCCTGATGCTATTATTCAATGGCGAGATGCGTGGAGCGGTGCTTTTGTAACTTCTGTATTGTTTATGATAGGAAAATTTGCTATTGCGTTTTATATCAGCAAAGCCGAGATGATTTCTGCATTCGGAGCTGCTGCTTCGGCCATAATTCTGTTATCATGGGTATATTATTCTTCGGCTATTTTATTTTTTGGCGCAGCCTATACCCGAAACAGAGCGATCATCGTTGGCAAAGGAGTTACGCTAAAAGAAAATGCAGTTTTCGTGATCAGACGTGAAAGTAAAGAATGGGATGAAACTGATAACTCAGTCACCACAAAACAAAAAGAAGAGTTAACGGGGCTGAAATCTTAATGGTTATTTAAAATTCCCTTCACCAGGCTCTTCCATTGAATATTTGATAATCCGGCCATGGCGCCAATAGCAACAACAGTGTTGCGCAACTTTTCTCCGACGCTTTCCGTTTCAGAAACATTGGGTTCCTCATTTCTGCTGTACACACCCGCTGAAATAGTACCCCCTACCCTGCTGATCATAAATGTACTTGTTGCTGCATCAGTGAAAAAATGCTTTACATCGTTATGTTCTTTATCCTGTGGATCAGCACTTGGCCTCACTCTCATCAATGCCGATTCACTGGTGCCATCCAGGGACTGAGTTTCCTGCATGTCTTCAATTTTAACCCAATCATACCTGCTTTCCGCACCTGAAACGGGCACATCAATTTTAAGATGATCACCAATACGGGGAGTGCGCTGTACATTCACACCTTCCTGATCTGTCAAATGAAAGGTGGCAGATACGCCTTTAGCAATTTTCTCCCAATCATTAACATTCATCAATCTGTTGCGACCCGAAAGGAATTGCTCCTTTGCCTCATTTTGATCAGCGATATGAATTTTTTCATCTACATCTTTTGCTGCACCGGTGTATTGGTCAGGTATATTTTTCATAACATTATTTTATAATCAATACAGTAAAATCATTATGCCAATCATTCCGAAATGTTAAAGCGGGAGCAGATTAGCCTTGATGTAGAATGCAGTACACAATGGTGTTTCATCAATTTCTATATGACGGGCAGTATAATTGAATACAGTGTTTAGCATTCATTGATTTACAAAAACGTTTTGTATGAAAAAGAATAAATCTAAAAAGCCATCTCCTTCCGGAGATTCAAATAATCAGCCTCATGATAATCGAAATGGATCCTCATCCGATAAGGGCGGCAACAGATATGACGGAGATGATTTCAGACCAGGGGATGATGACGACATGCAGAATGGTGAAAGATTTCACGATGACTTTCCTTCTCAAAAATTTACTGAAAGAAACGATTCTGATATCAGCAGGTCAGAGGGAGGTGGATATGGAAATCAGCAAAGGTCAGTTCCAGTTATTGAATCAGGACACAATGGAGAAGAGCGGGGACGTAGCGGAGGAAATTTATTTTTCAATCAGAACAGGAATTCAAATGGCCAACACGAAGGCAGAGATGAACAAGGTCGCGGCCAGGAACAATATCCTGGAAATAGTGAAAATAGAGACTATGGATATGGTTACGTAGGCCGCGAAGAGGGTTTCGGAGAATCATCGTCAAATGATTTCGGAACTCATCGCGGGTATGGACGTGCCGGATTCGACCCGCAGGAAAACTTTGGATCGCAGAGTTATTCTAACCAACCAAGTGAGCCTGAAAAATCTGGATCGCAGGGCAGAGGCGCCGATCAAATAAATTCAAATCGCCACTGGGAACAGCAGCAAGGCAGTGGTGAGGCATTTAACGCCAAACAGGGAGATCATGGTCAATTTGGAATACAGGGAGATAACGACGCCCAAAATGAAGGAAATCAACGCCAGAGTTTGCAGGGCAGCTTTGGCGATCAGCAAGATAAAACCTGGGATAAACAGGTATCCGCAAATGCCCATGAAAATAATTTAAACCCAAAAATCCAGCCGGGTCCCCAGCGAAAATCCAACCGGGAAGGATTTCAAAACAAAACAACAATGGCTACAAATTCACACGATTACGAAAACAACCTTGACAAACAACATAGTGAAACGTCAGAAAAAAAGACGACCACGGAAGATAGTACATCAACTTCTTCAGTAAAAGTTGAGACGGTGAAACCGGGTGAAGAACCTGATGATATGTCGTCTGATGCAGGCAATCCTTCTATGGCAGCTGATCCCAAAACAGAAGCTCCGGAAGAGAAAAATAAAGCCAGGAAATAATATTATTTTAAAACTTTTTTAGACATCAAATGGCCCGTTCCAGGGCCATTTGATTTTAATCATTTTTTTGATGAGTTTGAATTTTCAGCCCTTAGTGTATTTATATTATCAGTTTTTAACTTTATCGACAAATAATCTTCAACGCCAAATTAATCAGGGCAAGCAAAACCAAAATATTTATTTATTACTCCAGATCGCACGAAATTGTGCCGCAGGAATTTTGAGTATTTCCCTGTATTTGGAAACTGTACGCCTGGCCAGTTTAAAACCAATCAACGCAAGTTTTGCTGTCAATTGGTAATCCGTATACGGCGTTTTTTTATCCTCACATTCGATTGTTTCTTTTAATGCCTTATGAATTACCCGGCTGCAAATCACGTCACCATTATTATCTTTTATCCCTTCAGCAAACAGAGATTTTAATAGAACATTGCCAAATGGAGTCGCTGCATATTTATTGCTTGTTACCCGGCTTACCGTTGAAATATCCAATCTAACTATGGCTGCGATATCTTTCAGAATCATCGGGCGCAACATCATCATGTCACCGGAGATAAAAAATGCCTGTTGAAATCTCACAATAGCATTCATCACAGAAAGCATATTTGTTTCACGTTCCTGTACGGCGGCTATAAACCATTCTGCTGCATTTTTTTTACTTTTCAGATATTGTCTCCCGGCTTTGTCTTTTTCCAACATACGATTTTCCATTTCTGTTATCCAGGTTGTGTTGATATACAATGATTCAGAACGCTGCTTATGTAATGAAACTTCAATATTTTCCTCCTCGGCAGTTATGATGAAATCGGGTACAATAACCTTTGTTGCAGCGTCTGCCTGATCACCATTTGTTACCGGCCGTATGCTGAGTTTGGCGATAAATTCCAACACCTCTTTTAACCGGGTATCGTTTAAGCAAAGGTTATTTTTAATCTGTTCAAGGTCAACCGCGGTGAGGGCCTCATAATTATTTTCCACCAGCTCAATAGCAGAATAAATAACCTGATCTTTCTTTTGTATCCTGTGCAACTGCAAAAGGAAACATTCTCTTATATTCCGGGCTCCAATACCCGGAGGATCAAGTTGTTGAATCAATGTTAGAATCTGATCAAGTTGTTCCCGTTCCACCCACCTATTTTCTTTGAAGGAAAAAGTCTCAGCAATCTCATCTGGTGATGCTTCGAGCATTCCATAATTATTTAGTGAATCAACCAGATAAGTCGCCAGCTTATAATCTTCTGTATTATTAATCTGACATCGCAAAAGATCTTTAATATGCTGTCTGAAATTTACTTCCTGAGCAATTGGTTTTTCCGGCAGGGATTCGCCAGAAAAATAGTTTGCATATTCCAGTTTGTAGTCCGGTACATCATCATTCATATCGTGATCCCATTCATTATCCTCCTTTGATACTTTTTCCTCAGTATCATCATTATCCTTCAGTTCTTCCAATACGGGATTATCTTCCATTTCTGTCTGAATATGCTGTTCCAGTTCAATACCCGTCAATTGAAACAAATTAAGTAGCTGAATTTGTTGTGGCAGTATTTTATGTTGTTGTCGTTGGCTAAGCTGTTGTGAGAGCATCAGTTTGAAATTTATGTACTTAATACGAATCAAGTATCAAACCACTTTTATTTGTATGCAATAACCACACAGGTGGTTTCCAGTTTTTCGATCGGCAACCTTCACCATTTTTTTCACTAGATGTATTATGATCAATTATGGAATGCTGAGAAGGCTCTACAGTTCTACAATGCCGGCCATTCTAATCTTGATAATTGACAATTGGAGTAACAACAGAGTGAACATTGTATACCTTATTGATTTTGCCGATTCGTACTCACTAACATAATAATCTTTAACCTGTTTTTGGTATTTGGCTGTAAGTTGCCGGCGCCCTGTTAACGCAGTTAAAATATCCTGCACCATGTCGAAAACACCATCTATCTCATCCTTCGGTTTTAAGATGTTAATTGTGTTGAAATGAAAATTGAATCCCAAATATTTAAATATTTCAGGTTGACCGCCAATTAAAATTGGATGAGGAATGAAGCTTGATCTATAAAGTAAAAAAAGAAATATGAATCAGTTCAGATGGGGCATTATCGGTCCCGGAAACATTGCCGACAGTTTCATTAAAGATATGCAGCATTGTACCGCAGCAAAACATAGCGCTGTAGCAGTATTACATCATAGCATTGAAAAGGCGCGAACCTTCGGAAATAAGTATGGAATAACTGCATGTTACGACTCCATAGAAAAATTTATCGACAATGCGGAAATTGATGCAGTATATATTGCCACCCCACACACGCTTCATTACGAACAAACAATAGCCTGCTTACGAAAAAGAATTCCGGTTTTATGCGAAAAACCTATGGGCATTAATAAGATTCAGGTGGAAGAAATGATTCAGACGGCAAAAGAAAATGATACTTTTTTAATGGAAGGGATGTGGGTGAAGTTTCTTCCCAGTCTGGCAAAAATTAAGGAGTTAATAAATAACGGAACCATTGGCAATGTAAAAACTGTAAAAGCTGGATTGAGCTTTAAAGCGCCATACGATGAAAACAATCGATATTTCAATCCTGATTTGGGTGGTGGATCATTACTGGATCTTGGTATCTATCCTGTTTTTCTTTCACAGGAGATATTAGGTATTCCAAAAGAAATGAAGGCGATTGCGTATTTAAGTGAAGAGAAGATAGATGAGGCTTGTACCGTATTTTGTACTTACCCAGATCATTCAAAAAGTTTTCTTGATTCGTCACTGGTGGCAAAAACACAAAACCAGGCTGTTATTTATGGCGAAAAAGGTTTTATCACCATTCCCGAACCTTGGAATGAGAAACCTCCAGAAATTAAAATTGAATACAATGACGGAACCACAAAATCATTTCCCTGTGATTGGCCCGGTGAAGGTTTTCATTACGAGATGAATGAAGTGTATGACTGTGTTACGAATGGAAAAAAAGAAAGCGAAAAAATGAGTTTCAATATAAGTCTTGATATGATAAGCATGATGGACACCATAAGGGAGCAAACTGGCATTGAGTATCCAAAGGAAGAAATACTTAAACCGGTAGAATAAATTTAAAAAGGTAAGTCCCCACAATGCGGGACTTACCTTCAATACATTAATTACATTTTCGGAATTTTATCTTCCGTTTTCTGAGGCGTATATTCAGGTGTGTTGACTTCCTGATCGCCATCGTCCCTTCTTCTTGAAGAATCACTTTTCTGATAGTCTCTTACAGAAGTGGAATTTTCTTCAACGTCTTCATCAATCACATTTTGTTCTTCAGTGTTTGTAATCCTTTCATCATCATTTGTCGGATCTTTTGGATCCTGCTCCTGACTTAGCGATACATCATTATCAAAATTGCCTTCCCTGAATGATCTATCACGGTTTTCTGAATTTTGACTACTGTTACCTTGTTTCTGAACTTGTTTCATATGGAATTACTTAAAATGATAAAATAAATAAATTCATTACTAACAATTTAAATTTCATTCCACACCTTCAGCAACTTTGCTGTATAAGTTGTTCCACACACTTTATCCCTGGGATTACAGTGTGCAGAATTGAGACCAAGCTCGATTGCCGGAAAATTTTTCTGTACCGGGGCGCTGTTTTTGCGTGTATTTTTTTATACAACACGAAATAGGTTTAAACGTCAGGCATATGGGATTAGCAACATACCGGCAGAAAAGATCATTCTCCAAAACGCCCGAACCAACCGGGGGGAAATCCAGTAGCGATGACCTTCGCTTTGTCATTCAAAAACATGATGCATCACGTTTGCATTATGATTTTAGAATAGAAGTAAACGGAGTATTAAAAAGCTGGGCTGTTCCCAAGGGTCCATCGAATGATCCGGCAGTAAAACGCCTGGCGATGATGGTGGAAGATCATCCTTTCGACTACCGCAACTTTGAAGGTGCCATTCCAAAAGGTGAGTATGGCGGGGGTACTGTAATTATTTGGGACGAAGGAACATACGAACCCTACGAGCAAACTTTTAATAACAAAACTTCCCGCCAAAAATATATTTCACAGGAATTAAACAAAGGCAAACTGGTATTTGAATTACATGGAAAAAAACTAAAAGGGAAATTCGCACTGGTGAAATCTTCTTACCAGGGAGAAAATTCATGGCTGCTGATGAAAGTGAAAGATAAGTATGCGTAGAAAACTGACGTTACCCGTTTTTGACGATCTGTAATATCCGGTAAAACAATTGAGGAAATGGAAAAGTCTCCCGAAAAAGTGTATGGCCAGAATAGTGTAAATAAAACGGACACCGCGAAAAAATCAGCTGTTCCTAAAAAGGTTGTAAAAACTTCCGGACACAAAGGTAAGAAGGCGAAATTTCCACAGACTATTTCCCCTATGCTTGCCAGTTTGGTTGACAAACCTTTTGACGAGGAGGGCTGGCAGTACGAAGTAAAATGGGATGGCTATCGTGCGATTGCACATGTTAATGAAAAGAATGTTTCGTTAAAATCCAGAAATAATAAATCATTCAGTGAAAAATTTTATCCTCTGACGGAGGCTTTAAAAGCAGCAGGGCTTAAAGCTGTATTAGATGGT
>JANPJC010000348.1:0-66400 GCA_031425315.1 Chitinophagales bacterium | reverse complement strand
TAAAGCCTTTAGCGTTGGCAGCAATTTTTTTTTCTATATTCAGACAGTTTTCGCAATTTCAAAAAAGCCTAACGACAGACCCAATGAAATTTATATGTAGTGAATGTGGTAATGAGCATGAATCTTGGCCAGCAATTACTTTTGATACCCCGGTTTATTTCTCTGAGTTATCAGAAGAAGACAGACAAAAAATTTGCGAGTTAAGTACTGACTTTTGTGTAATAAAGCATCACGATCGAACTGATAGATTTATAAGGGCCACATTGATTCAAGAAGTTATAGACGAATGCGAATGTCTTGATTATGGTATCTGGGTGTCACTCAGCGAAAAAAGTTATGATGACTATTTGGAAAATTTCAACAACGAGAATCATGAAGTTCAGTATTTCGGATGGTTAAGTAATAATATTTCAGGATATGACGGTACTACAAGCGTTCCGACAACAGTCGTGACCCGGACAGGAAATCAACGACCCGAAGTATTTCCGCACGAAGATTTTGACCATCCGTTTGTTAGGGACTATTATAATGGAATATCTAAAAATGAAGCTGAAAGAAGGATTAAAATTGCGATTGAGTCATCTATAGATAGTGAACGATAGTTTTAAAGAGGTTTATTGAATTTACAAACCGCTGACGGATATAAAAAAACTGCTGCCAACAGTCGGCTTTATGCAATCCGGGCTGACGAAATAGGCCATCGGCATTTGTAATCCTGACCGAGCTTCAGTAATTTGGCCTGGTAGACTTTATATTTAATCACCCAGGCGGTGCCCGGCCAACCGGACGACATTAACACGGAAGTCCCGGCCTGACATAAAGCCTTTAGCGTTGGCTGCAATACATAGACAACCCCTTCAATGATGAGACGTTCATTGTTTTTGATAGTCGGATTTTTAAGTTATTGTTGTGGTGCCAAATCGCAAAGAATGACTTCCACAGAATATCTGGAAATTGGGAAATATATTTGGAGTAACTATGTTCCGAAGTCAGGCCAAGCAGAAACTCTTCAAGGGGAAATGCTTAGAGCAATTGAAAAACTTGCTGACGAAGCTCAACGTAATGGGAATATTAATTTTAACCCTGACTGTCACGGCATTTTTATTACTCTTCTAGAGGAACATTTGTTGAACGATAAGTTGTTTGACAAAGAAACTCTTAAGCAGATCAAGAAGGACCTTGATATTCTTTCGGTGGAAGAAAGTCCGTATACGGAAGACGATTTGTATGATAGGTTACGAGAAAGAATAATTGATTGGTATCTGCAAAATAAAACTCCAGTTCCTAATCCGAAAAATCCTAAGCTTTATTGCTAGGCGGACATTCATGCTCCAATGTACTGCAGCCAACAGTCGGCTTTATGCAATCCGGGCTGACGGAATGGGCCATCGGCATTTGTAATTCTGACCCAGCTGCAGTAATTTGGCCTGGCAGACTTTATATTCAATCACCAAAGCGAGTGCCCGGCCAACCGGACGACATTAACACGGAAGTCCCGGCCTGACATAAAGCCTTTAGCGTTGTGCGTAATGCTATTATTGGTTTCCTTAAATTTGTAAAAACTGAGTAAATGGCAAATGCTATCAAATATGTCAAAAACGAGAGTGGACAAAAAACGTCTGTACTTGTTCCAGTAGAAGTGTGGGACGATCTGAATAGTAATTTTAAGAAGCTTCGCAATAAACTCAAGGTTATGAATGATATTCACCAAGCCTTGACAGAGGTATACAATGCACGAAAATCCGGAAAAGAACTCAAGACTTTAAAAGATTTTATTCGTGAAAGTAAAAGTTAAGATCACCAAAAAATTTCAATCAGCCAGTAAGATTCTAATTAAACGGTATCCGTCATTTCTTAAAGATGTTGCTGCTCTCGAAAAAGAGCTTGTGAAAAATCCCAAGCTTGGAACGTCACTAGGAAACAATGCATATAAAATCAGACTAAAAATATCAAGCAAAGGCAGAGGAAAGAGCGGGGGAGCACGTGTAATTTCTTTACTGGAAACAACATTTATTACCGAAGTTCATAGACTAGATGATGAGATAACTGTCAATCTTTTATTTGTGTAAGATAAAAGTGATACTGAAAATATAACGCACAAAGAGTTAAAGGATTTAATTGCTGCATTTCTTTCAACTCGCAAGTAACGCCCGCATCACGCACAACATTTGGCTTTATGCAATCCGGGCTGACGGAACAGGCCATCGGCATTTGTAATTCTGACCGAGCTTCAGTAATTTGGCCTGGCAGACATTAGATTCAATCACCCGAGCGTGTGCCCGGCCAACCGGACGACATTAACACGGAAGTCCCGGCCTGACATAAAGCCTTTAGCGTTATGTACCACTTTAAATGAATATCAAACTACTAATATTATCATTGGCATTTTTTTTGACTTCATCCTTAATAGGACAAGGTCTAAAAATTGACACTTTTAACACAGTAACTGTTGACACAAATTCTTTAATTCGTTGGCAATGTCATGCAGGATCAAGTGTTTTATCAAAGGACAATTACCCACTTATAATAATCAACGGTAAGACTTTTAAAAATTGTTTATTGCAAAATATATTTTTCGACTTTGATTCAACAACCATTGCGACAATCGATGTTTTAAATCCAAAAAATGACAGTGTAAAACTTTACGGCAAAGCAGGAAAAAATGGAGTGATAATCATCACGACAAAAAGACCAATTGAATGGGTTTCAGCAAAACAGATTTTGAAACAAAATTCATATGCAATTTTAAGCCCTCATAAAAAAACACTTATTAAAGTTGACAAAACGTTTTTCGAGACGGATGAAGAACTATACTTTCAAAAGAATTTAATTGACAATATTTCTGTTTCTAATAATACGACGCAATATTACATTGACAGACAATTTAATTGTGTTGTGACAGTTACTGTCACGAAGAAAAGCGGCACATAACAGTCGGCTTTATGCAATCCGGGCTGACGGAATAGACCGTCAACATTTGTAATTCTGACCGAGCATTTGTAATTTGGCCTGGCAGACATTAGATTTAATCACCCAAGCGAGTGCCCTGCCAACCGGACGACATTAACACGGAAGTCCCGGCCTGACATAAAGCCTTTAGCGTTAGCGGCGATGCTTCATTCATAGTCTCTGTTATGCAAAAAGAAATGAAATAATGTATCTTCAGTTTCATTAAGACATGTAATGAAAGTTGAAAAGTATTTCTTAAAATCAGACGAGAATTTAGAAGTATTTGAATTCATCAGTGAAGGTCAAAAAGGAGTCATTCGAAAACTCATTCATTTCCAGGAGACAAACGATCCAGACGTTTTTAATCTTGCATTTGGCGACAAAAATCCCGAGACCGGTGATTTGGAAGACCTTGCAGTTTCGAATAATGGCGACACTGAAAAAGTATTAGCGACTGTTGTTTCTGCTCTGTATGCGTTCTTTGATAAGCATCCGGATGTATTAGTATATGCGACAGGAAGTACTCTGGCCAGAACTCGATTATATCGAATGGGAATTTCTAAATATTTCGAGGAGATGAGTGCTGACTTTCAACTGTATGGGCAGATCGGTGACGACTTCTACGATTATGAAAAAGGCAAAGAGTATGATGGATTTCTGGCTCAAAGAAAAATTGATTAAATTGCATATCATGAAGACGTTAAAGGATCTTAACAATAAAAAGGTGCCATTGGTGAGGATAGATCCTACACTCAATAAATTTCGGGATAACACTCCATTTCCCGATAAACTTGCGAAGGCAAATGCGGCCCTAAAAACTGCAAAGTTGCCTCAGAAGAAGCACCGCAGCTAACAGTCAGCTTTATGCAATCCGGGCTGACGGAATAGGCCATCGACATTTGGAATGCTGACCGAGCTTCAGTAATTTGGCCTGGCAGACATTATATTCAATCACCCAACGAGTGCCCGCGCCAACCGGACGACAGTAACACGGAAGCCCCGGCCAGCATAAAGCCTTTAGCGTTAGGCGGCATTAATTTCCTCTCTGCAGTATTTCCTCCTTCATTTATTTTTACTTATCTTTGACGTAAGTAATTTTGGAAGATGATTATTTCATTCGGCGACTCTGATACTGAAAAGATTTGGCAGGGGATTAGAGTAAAAAATTTGCCATTGGAGATACAAGAGGTGGGACGCCGAAAGTTAAGAATGATTAACAACTCGACCAGATTACTGGACTTGCGGATACCACCTTCTAACAGGTTGGAGAAACTTTCAGGAAATTTAAAAAGTTTCTACAGTATAATAATCAATGATCAATGGCGGATTATTTTTAAATGGTTACAGTGTAATGCTCAGGAAGTGGAGATAATAGATTACCATTAAATTATTCGATATGAAAAGAATAAAAAATATACATCCTGGAGAAATTTTATTGGAGGAATTTTTGACGCCATTAAACATTACTGCTTACAGACTTTCGAAAGACATAGATATTCCTCAAACTCGGGTGTCTGCGATTCTAAAAGGGAATCGAAGAATCACAGCAGATACTGCGCTTCGATTGAGTAAATATTTTGGGACCTCAGCAAAGTTTTGGCTTGGGCTTCAGGATGACTTTGATATTGAGGAAGAAAAGGTGTCAAAGAAAAGGGAATTGGAACTTATTTCCCCGGTAAGAATTAACGCCGCCTAACATTCAGCTTTATGCAATCCGGGCTGACGGAACAGGCCATCGGCATTTGTAATTCTGACCGAGCTTCAGTAATTTGGCCTGGCAGACATTAGATTTAATCACCAAAGCGAGTGCCCGGCCAACCGGACGACATTAACACGGAAGTCCCGGCCTGACATAAAGCCTTTAGCGTTGGCTGTAATGCAGTTCCTTTATTCAATCGTACTTTCAGACTTTTGATATTTGATTATATTGCATAAAAGCAATTGCCGAGTTTATTTATTATAGCGGGATGTAATGGAGCCGGTAAGACCACCGCATCATTTACTATTCTTCCAGAACTACTAAAAGTGAAAGAGTTTGTGAATGCGGACGAGATCGCCAGGGGGCTTTCTCCTTTTCAACCCGAAACGGTTGCAATTGAAGCAGGAAAGATAATGTTGCGGCGAATAGATGAACTGATAGCTTCACGACAAGACTTTGCATTCGAGACTACATTATCAACGCGCAGTTTTGTAAATCTATGTCATGAAGCACAATTTGTAGGTTACTCTGTAAATCTAATATTTTTTTGGTTGGACAGCTTCGAACTTGCACTTGAGCGAGTTAAGCAGAGAGTTTCGGAAGGCGGACATAACATTCCGCCAGAGATCATAAAACGGAGATATTCCTCAGGTCTGAGAAATTTGGTTAATTTGTATCAGAATGAAGTGGATTATTGGTTGCTAATAGACAATTCAAGAACGGAACAGGAATTGATAGCAGAAGGTAAAAAACAATCCAAGGTCACTATTCATAATGAATTTAAATGGGCTCAAATAGATGACTACATTAGAAATAAAGAATAGAGTACTTGAAGGCAATAAACTCGCAGTACTTCGGCTGATTGAAAAAAGGCGACGTGAGAACTCATACCTTGTTGTGTCCGACAATGGTAAAGTGGTAAAAGTATTGGCGAAAGACATTCAGATCTAAGACTGCACTACAGCCAACATCGGCTCCTACGTAAATACGGGCGACAGAATAAATCCTGATCGACAGTAATTCTGACCAAGCGACAGAACCCAGGCCTTGGCTTTTCAATTTTAAGTTGGCACTATTGTAACCGGCCGCCGGGCAGACGGAACATGAAATATCCGTATTGCATGAAGCCCTCCACGTTGTGTGCCATTTTTAACGAACAACCCGAAACGGCTATCAAGACTAAAAACAATGGCTCAAATCATAAATTAAGTTTAACAAAATGTCTTTTGAGACCTATTGTTTAAAAATAATTGCAAAGTTTGCAACGTAATAAATAACGAAAAAAAAATGAACAAACTTAGTCTAATACTTTCTTTTCTGGCATTGATAAGTGTTTTAAATGTCAAAGGACAGTCCTTGCTTTTGACTGTCAAACAACAAAATGAGGACTTTACAATTTTCAAAGGTGGACTTAAAGAAGGACACTCAGGAATTTACTACTTTATAAGCAAAACAGCATTTGATAATAAATGTGATAGTATCCAAAAAACATTTAAAGAGGGAACAACAATAGAAGATTACTACTTAAAACTTCGATTTTTGAGTTTTTCATTGCGACACGGACACACAGGAATTTCAATTGGAACAAATGGAAATATAAACTATAAAATGGCTGTACTTGACAGTACAAAATTATATTTACCTTATGAGTTTTTAATAATCAACAAGCAACTCATCATAAAAGAAGATTGCAGTAAAGAGCAATTGATTCCGAAATATTCTATTGTTAAAAGTATTAATAATAGAAGTTCAAAAGACCTTATCAAAAATATGCTTCCCTACATGCCAGCAGATGGCATAAATCAAACTTATAAGTATTACTCACTTAGCAATTACTTCTATTTTCATTACCTTTTTAACTTGTTCTATTCTGACAAACGAGGCGTTAAATTGGAGATTGAAAATAACAAAACCCATTTCTATACTGAACTTTTAAAACCCAAATCGATTGACAGTATTTATTTTATAAAAAATAAAAAAAGTATCAGCAATTACGACAAACAACTTGAATATAACCCCAATATAGTTAAGCAAACTGCCTATTTAAGAATTGGCAGTTTTTATAAAGGGTTGATTGAAAACTTTGGACAAAAATATGAGACATTTTTGGACAGCACTTTTGCAGATATAAAAGCTAAGAACATTCAAAATCTAATTCTTGATTTGAGAAATAATGAAGGTGGTGGCGATGGATATGATTTTTTGTTATTAAGTTACTTAATCGATAAAAATATATTACCAGATAAAGTAACTGTACCAGGTCGTCAATTCCAGTATTTAAAATATGCAGTTGGTTTATCTGATGATTTTAAGGCATTTGTAGAAAATCCAAATAATTTTTTACAAGATGATACAACATTAGCTTTGAAAGAGGAATATACTGGACAAATAATAAAGCCGAAATCAGACAATTATTTTGATGGCAAAATTGTAGTTTTAATTAATGGTGGAACATTTTCAGCATCAACAAATTGCTTGAAAAGGCTTTACTCTTTCCGTCAATCAAACAATCGTAATATTATGTTTATAGGAGAAGAAAATGGTGGAGATATTTATAGCAATACAGAGTGTGCAGGGCAGGGTTATGGTATTAAGTTACCAAATTCCTCTGTTACTGTATATGTGCCACTTTTATGTTTTGGAGAACTAAAAATGGACTATCCTAAAAAAAGATTACCTGATTACGAGATATTTAATACAATTTCAGATTTAAAAACTAATAAAGACCGTGTTTTAAACTTTGCCTTAATACTATTTACCCAGAAATAAAACGGCACACAACAGCAGTTTGGCAAAATGGTCGGTTTAGTGCTAAATTCAATGTCAGTTCTTTGATTGAACTTTTGTGCTAAACTGAACATTTATGCTTCGATTTCCGCCACTTCGCCCGGCTGCAAACCTTTTGCGCGACTTATTTAGACACCATCTATTCATAGTTTCGCGAGTATAGTCTCAACATTAATGAAAACGAATTGACAAGTGAGAAGTGAAGAATAAATTTTGCTACGAGATTTTTGTGAAGGAGTTGTACGGAGAAAAAAAATATTCAGTAAATATTTTTCGCAGTTTGAATATCGCGTAGAATGCGAAGGAATATCATTTGAGCAATGCGAATAATGATGTTTGAGATCCGTGCGGAGATGAATGTTTGAGATTAGTGCGGTCGTGTACTTTCAAGTATTTTCAGTCAGGCCTTTCGTTCGAAGATTTCCCGGTGCGTTTAACATGCGGCTTTATGCAACCCGGGCTGACGGAATGGGCCATCTGCATTTTTCTCGCCTGAGGCGAGACTGACCGGGCTTCAGTGATTTGGCCTGGCAGACATTATATTAATCACCCAAGCGAGTGCCCGGCCAACCGTACGACATTAACACTGAAGTCCCGGCCTGACATAGAGCCTTTAGCGTTGTGTGCAGTTCGACCTCTAACACTTCAATGACAAAGAACAATAGAAATATTATACTTCTTTTATCCTTTTTTGTAGTAATTGCTTCAGCGATACTATACTTTGGATATTTATTCCTTAGCGCTCTTAAACCAATTAAGGTAACTATTACAGAAGATAAAATCTCCAGCTCGAAAGCTCTGGTTAATCCAATTATTATTGAAAGAATTAAAGTTGATTCCTTTGGAAATGAAGGTTTTCCGGCACGATATCGTATTGAATATTTGACAATGTGCTCGTTAAAAAAAATTCGAGAAAAACCTCCAGTTGGATTAAAAACAATCAGCTTAAATGAACCTGGACGTTACACCTGGTCTGAAGAAATCGTAAACATTCCGATGACACACGAAAATATTAATAGAACTAGAAAGGATTCAATTGAAGGCATTATATGGCCAAAAGAGAATAGCGAACTTGCGATCTGTCCGATAAAATTTGAGAGAAATAATTGGTATTTTATTAATTTTCTCGAACCGACGATTATTGGAATCTATATCAACGTTGATAAAAATGGTATTTTGCATCAATTTGATGTATACAACCGCGTTTCTCCAATATGATGTACCGCGAACAACATGTGGCTTTATGCAATCCAGGCTGACGGAATATGCCATCGGCATTTGTCTCGCCTGAGGCGAGACTGACCCAGCTATAGTAATTTGGCCTGGCAGACATTATATTCAATTACCAAAGCGGTGCCCGGCCAACCGGACGACATTAACCGGAAGTCCCGGCCTGCATAAAGCCTTTAACGTTGGTGGCAATTTTAGAGCGAACCCAATACCACAAGTAAGTTGAACCAAAATTTTAAAAAAACATTACTGATATTTGGACAATTATATGAAAACTGAAATCAGGACTTACGCTTCATCGGACAAAGAGAAAGTTTTAGAAATATTCAAATCTAATTGCCCGAAATATTTTGACATCAACGACCAATCAGACTTAATACATTTTTTAGAAACTTATGCAGACGAAAATTTTAAGGTTCTGTTATTCGACAACAACGTCATCGGTTGTGGTGGACACTACATTAAACATTCAGAGAAAATTTTTGGAATATCTTGGGTTATGTTTAAACGTTTTGCAGTTGGGCATGCAAATTTTCTAAATACAGCAAAAGGTTTTTTTAATCATATTTTGACAAATATTGAAAAGGAGAAGTTTGATTATGATATTGTCATCAATACAACTCAACTAATGGAAACGACTTTTAATAAATTTGACTTTGTAACTGAAAAAATACTTACAAATGGGTTCGGTGAAAACTTAGACCATTATGTAATGAGAAGGAAGCTGAAAATATAAAATCCTTGTTTTATCAACTTTAAATTCAAACTAAACAGACAACGAGTTGACAAACCAAATTTAGACACGACGTAGAAGAAAAACTGCCACCAACAGTCGGCTTAATGCAATCCGGGCCGACGGAACAGGCCATCGGCATTTGTCTCGCCTGAGGCGAGACTGACCGGGCTTCAGTAATTTGGCCTGACAGACAATAGATTTAATAACCCGAGCGAGTGCCCGGCCAACCGGACGACATTAACACGGAAGTCCCGGCCTGACATAAAGCCTTTAGCGTTAGCGGTCATTGTAACGAACGACACCGACAATAAGAAAATGAAAATAGTTAAAACGACACTTCCGAATAATTCGATACTGAATACTTCCCACAAAGAATATGACTACGTGGACAGTTTTCAAGGCGTTCTTAATGACATTGAAAACAAAATCACTTCGTTTGACATAGGCAAAGCATTTTTTTCAAGCGGACCAAAATGGGTCGGAAAACTATTTAATTTGAGAAATAAAATAGTTTCTGTATTTGGACTTAAAACTTCAGGAAATGTAGTTGGCAGACAGCAACAATTAGACAATTTTAAATGTGAACCAGGTGAACAACTTGGGCTGTTTAGAGTGTTCAACAAAACAGACAATGAAGTGATTATAGGTGAAGACGATAAACATTTGAATTTTAGGGTTTCATTATTTTTAGATAAATCAAGAACGGATAAATCAAAAAAAGACCTAATAATTTCAACAACAGTAGAATTTAATAATTGGTTTGGACGACTTTATTTTTTACCCGTTAGACCATTTCATAAATTTATAGTCCCGACAATGTTGAAGGGAATTATTAAAGAATTGGAAAAACAGAGAAATTAGGATGGACGAGAAAAACAACGAACCGCTAACATTGGGTTTTGTGCAAGTTGGGCAGACGGAATAACAATGTGCATTTGTAATTCTGTTCAGCTTTTGTTCGGGCAGGGCGTACATCGCTGAACTTTTGTACTTAACTTCAACTTTATATTTTCAATCAGCAGCGGTTCTGGGCAGACAGAATGCACTTTGAGAAAAAAAAATAAAACAGTTAAGTTCTGCTCTGAAGGAATGGACCTTGCCGGACAGGGCAGAGAAAAGGAGGCATTTATGATTTTTCAGCAGGCTTGGGACGGAGCAACAAATGATTTTGAGAAATTCACAGCGGCACATTACGTGGCCCGACTTCAAGAAAAAGTGACTGACAAGTTGAAATGGGACTAAGCAGCTTTTCAATTAGCTTTGAAAGTAAATGACAACAATGTTAAAGGTGCATTACCTTCTCCATATTTAAACATTGCTAAATGCCACGAAGACCTTAAAGACTTTAATAATGCAAAAGTAAACTATAATTTAGCTCTTACTTTTTCCTATCTTTTTCCTGACGACGGTTATGGAAATATGATTAAAAGGGGAATGAAGAATGGTATTGAAATGGTAAAATAGTGGCAATAAAGTCAGGCAACAAAAACCCCAGAACATAATGTTGGCAACATTGCGGCTGAAATGCTTTTAGGGAAAATTTATACAGGTGTCGACATTCGAATGATCTTTTGGTTTAAAAATCCGCCATATTGCTAAGGCGAAAAGCGGGAACTGCCATATTGTTAACCGATTCAGCTATTTCAACAACAAAAATAAAATTAGAATAATTAATATTCATGGATGAGAAACCGGTTGTAACAAAAGGACTAAAGAAAGCTTTAGGTCTATCTTCATTATTTATAATAACTCTTGGAATAGTCGTTTCTCAAACATCTCTTGTTTCAATAATGCAGGGTGCAGGTTTAGGTGGAGGAGTTTTTTTTATTGCCATTGTGATTGCGTTTGTCTTAGCCTTATGCTATATATCGACCTATTCCGAGTTGGCCCTGATGATGCCAAAAGCGGGGAGCATCAGTACTTATACTGCGGTTTCAATCGGGCATTTTCCCGCCATTATTGCCGGACTCTCAGCTTATGTTGCACCAGCTGTATTTGGTGCAGTGGCTGAATTGCTATTGTTGCAAAATATTCTTGATACAATAGCTTCAGGTTCTTTTACAAACATTGCATTGATAATAGTATGGTTATTTACACTGCTTAATATTTTCGGTATTGATTTATTTGCCTCTGTTCAAAGTATTATTTCGTTTACGATGATGGTGACCCTTCTGGTTATTGGGTTTGCAGGAATCGGAACATTTAATAACCAGGGAACTCCACCTGGCGAGATAATCCGTGATATTATCCATCCTGACAGTTCTGTATTTACTTTAGTATTGGTAGCCCTTTGGCCTTTTATTGCATTTGAGATGGTGTGCGACTTTATTGAAGAGGCAAAAAATCCGTCCAGGCATATTCCAAAAGCAATGTTCAGTGCATGTATTGTTTTATTTTTCGTATATAGTCTGATCGCATTTGTTGCAATGAAACTGGTTCCTTCAGAACAGCTGACCAACACAGATATTCCACATTTGGTTTTAGGAGAAGCAATTTTCGGGAATGCCGGTAAAATAGTTATTCTGATTTTGTCTATCACCACGACTTGCGGTTTTATCAGTACTGGATTTGCTACAACACCAAGACTTTTATATGGTATGGCAAATCACAAACAGTTACCTCCAATTTTTATGCAATTGCATTCAAAATGGCGAACCCCATGGTTTGGAATGTTGTTTCTTGCGACGATAATAACTATTGCAATTATACTATTTAATGAAAGTACAGATGGGTTATTAATACTGGTTATTTCAGGGGCAAGTTGTTACTTGCTTGCCTATATGATTACTCACATAGATTTAATGGTGTTGCGAAAAAAATATCCAGACTATCCCCGTTCATACAAATCTCCGTGCTTTCCCGTACTTCAAATCATAGGCATATCCGGAATGATTTTTGCGTTTATTAATAATTCACCCACTCCTGAGCTTCGATTAAATATATTTGTCAACGTAGCCATATTTATTGGTGTGACGGGGCTATTTGCTTTTTGCTGGGTAAAATTTAAAATGAAAAAAGAGCTATTTGAACCCGAAGCAATAGAACAGGCAATTAAAGACTGAATGTTAAGACTTTTTATTAGCCAGTGACTTTAAATGCAGCATATTATGGTGTTTTGTACATGCAGGGCTGATTGAATTGCAATGAGCAGTTGTAATTGTGTTTAGCTCTTGTTCGGGCCGGATAGAATGCTATTTGGCTCTTTATTTTTACCTTCATCATTGATTCTTATATAACAGTTGTACCAGGCGGGAGGAATTC
Source organism: Chitinophagales bacterium (assembly GCA_031425315.1). Classification (GTDB taxonomy): domain Bacteria; phylum Bacteroidota; class Bacteroidia; order Chitinophagales; family Chitinophagaceae; genus Pollutibacter. Next base: position 53,738 of record JANPJC010000348.1, on the reverse strand, counting down.
TATTTCGCAACATGCACGAGACCTTTTTCGTTGTCTGTAAATCTATTTGAAACAACTTTCGGCCTGACATTTTATAGTGAATGAAATATAAATTAACGCCTTTTGATATCTTTTGTGCTTTATTAGTTGGGATTGAAATTGTGTTTTTTGTTTTTCCCCAAACAGTAAATAATCAAACATATGGTTATCAGCATATTTATTTAATTCCTGTAATTTTAGTTGGACTTTTAATTGATTGATTACATACTTCAGAAAATTATCAAAAAATATCATTGGTTATTGCTTATTGATTTAGCATTCCTGGCCACAGCAATTTTATTAAGCATCCGATTCTGAACATTTCGTTATGGAGAATTTTTTGTCTCGAAATAGACTGACGAGCCTGATACAGCATATGCACATCGTGACAATGCCAGAAAGTTGAGTAATGAATTACTGCAAATGTGGCGAATTCTAAATTCGATGACATATTAACACTGAAGTAACATCCATTATAACACACTGTGCCGTTATAGGCAATTTAATCACGCCTTGACTAACCAACAATTTCAAGCACCTTTTTTAACAACCTGAAAAATTTTTGAATAAAATTTGCGAAACCATAAAGTTGCATATATATTTGCAACCGAATAGTTTCATAATTAATGCAACACACAAATGAGAAGAGACATTTTTCAAGCCATTGCAGACCCAACAAGGCGAGCCATCCTCGTTTTAATTGCAGTACAGACAATGACACCAAATGCCATTGCCGAGAACTTTAATAGTACACGACAGGCGGTGTCAAAACACCTGCGTATTCTGACTGAGTGTGAACTTGTAAAACAAGAGCAAAAAGGACGGGAGATTTATTACTCAATTGAAATTGACAAAATGAAAGAGATTGACAAGTGGATAGAGCAGTTCCGGAAAATTTGGGAAACCCGGTTTAATCAACTTGACGACGTATTATCAACACTTAAAAAAAAGAAAAAATGACAAACAGTCTGCTATTTGATTTTACCGTTGACAAGGCAGCGAAAACGGTTTACATAACAAGGGAATTTGATGCTGCACTTTCGTTGGTTTGGGATGCATTTACCAGAGCTGAACTTCTTGACCAGTGGGTGGCGCCTAAACCGTGGACATCAAGAACGAAGTATATGAATTTTGAAGTAGGGGGTAAAAGATTTTATGCAATGGTAAGCCCTGAAGGACAAGAGCGTTGGGCAATTCAGCAATACACGTCCATTAGTCCCAAAACCAACTTCAAACTGTTTAATGCTTTTGCAGACAAAGATGAAAAACCAGACTTACCCGGTTCGGAATGGGATTATACTTTCAGCGTACAAGATGAAAAGACAAAAGTCGATATTACTATTTATAATGAATCCCTTGCACGTTTGGAGAAAATGATTGAAATGGGCTTCACTGAAGGATTTAAGATGTCCATGAAAAATTTGGAAAATCTGTTAACAACATTATCAGGGAAATGATTTCTGTAGAAAATATATTGAAGCACCATCTAATAGAACAAACAGTTTAACAATCAAAAAAAATAGCAAATATGGCACTCATCAATCCTCACATTAACTTCAACGGAAATGCTGAAGAAGCATTTACCTTTTACAAATCAGTATTTGGCGGAGAGTTTGCAAAGATTATTCGTTTCAAAGACCTTGCAACTCCTGAGTTCCCGGTAGCGGAGAAAGAAGAAAATAAAATTATGCATATTGCATTGCCTATCGGTAAAACTAATATGTTGATGGCAAATGATGTTCCGGAGATCCTCGGAAAAACAAACGAAAATGAGAACAGAAGTAAAATTGTGATTAGTGCAGAAAATAGAGAAGAGGCAGACAAATTATTTAACGGGCTTTCAGTGGGAGGACAGATTGAAGGACCTATTGGCGATACCCCCTGGGGCTCATATTTTGGTTGTTTCAGGGACAAATATGGTATTGAATGGATTGTGGAATTTGACCCAAAATATAATGGATGAGCGTAAGCGAAGACTAATGAAATCCGACATTGGTTTGGCAAAAAAGGGCTGATAAAGTTATTGAACTTTTGTTCTTTTATCTTTCCGAAAGCTTTTGGATGTGATTTTCGTCTGACGATTTTCGAATGCTCTTCCTTGGTCAAGCCCCACTCGTTAACCGACGCCAAAATCGCAAATAGCAATTGTATCATCGTAAGGGCATGTTAGTGTAATGATGCAAAGGGAAACAATTTTAAGTTATCTAAAAGAGTTTTTTGAATAATAAATGCATAAATACTGCCGGTAAAAAATATTGCCTGATAGGAATTGGGTGCTAAATGATTGCGGCTTCAGTAAAGACTATCATTAATAAACATGGCCTTTTTTGACGACGTGAAATATTGCCAGTAATTAGGCGGGGGATAAAAACGTATATTACTCAACCTGGCAAAGTGCAGTCAAAATGCGCAGAAATATCCTTTTGTGAATTTGGCGGCTATATGTGTTGGATGTTAATTTGGGATAACAGGTTCTGCTTATTTTCGCAATGTTTATATTAAATTTGTTTCTGCCGTTTAGTAGTTGCAGGAAGTGACTGTTTCATAAATAGCTGTAACTGTCAGAATTGGGATTAGGGGATTGAGGGATATTGATAGAATTTGGCGGGAATAAATGATGAATGATATCTGGCAGCGTATAGATTAAAAAAAAGAGGTTATTAACCAATTTCGGGTTTAAAAATCTTGAAGTAAGGAGCTTGAGGTATCTGAAAATGATAAGCCTGGCACTATTCCCAATCGTTTATCTTCATCTCACGAATAAAAATTTTATACGTGCAAGGCCAATCCATAAATCCCCAAATCCAATAGATCCAAATACTGATAAATTATAGGCGATGCAAGGCTTTTCTGCTTTGATGCTGATTATTGGGTCCCAGTCTGCACAAAGCCATGAAATGTTATCGGTCTTTATAAAACGACAAACAGCAAACAGCCAGAATTACCTTACTGTCTTATGCGGAAATGTTGCTCGTTAATTTTAAAGTTGATGCCTTTTTCCGCTTCTTTGTAAGCCGACAGATCTGTTATTGAAAATGTTGAATGTTGGACAACACAAGTCAGATCAATATATAATAGTCAAAATTAGAATTAAGTAAAAGTTATGAGGCAAACTATTTTAGGCGCAGGTGGTGCCATCGGTATTGAACTCGCCAACGCATTATCTGATTATACATCAAATATCAGGGTAGTAAGCAGGCATCCAAAGAAAGTAAATCAAAACGACTCTTTATTGGCAGCAGACCTGAGTAAGAGAGAGGATGTGTTTAAAGCTGTAGAGGGCTCACATATTACATATGTTGCCATTGGATTTCCTTATAAGACCACTACATGGAAAGAAAAATGGACACCATTTGTACAAAATGTTGTTGATGCTTGCCTCAGGTACAATTCAAAACTTGTCTTTTTTGACAATGTGTATGCCATTGGCGGTAACAATGTAAATCATATTACAGAGAATTCTCCAATTAGTCCCACAAGTAAGAAAGGTGAAATCAGGGCGGAAGTTGACAGGATTATTTTAGAGAATATGGAGAAAAATAATTTACAGGTCATTATTGCAAGATCACCGGATTTCTTTGGCGGTACAGCAAGACAGACCAGTGTTATGATGAACCTTGTTTATGACAATCTTATAAAGGATAAGAAAGCCCAATGGTTTTGTAATGCCAAACTTGTTCATAGCATGGGATATGTTCCTGAACTTGCCAAAGGGACAGCAATGCTTGGAAATACTCCGGATGCTTACAATCAAATTTGGAATTTGCCAACCGACCCGCAAAGGATAACAGGTGAAGAGTGGATCAACCTTTTTGCAAAGGCATTAGGAAAAGAAAATAGGTTTACTGTTTTGCCCAATTGGATGGTTAAAGGAATCGGATTATTTGTGCCTATTATGAAAGAGTTGGCCGAGATGAATTACCAGTATGATAGAGATTATTATTTCGATAGTTCGAAATTCAACAATTACTTTAAGTTTACGCCAATTGAACATGCGGTAGCAGTAAAACAGGCAGTGGAACAAATGAAGGGTAGTTTGAAATAGCAGTGAAACGATGTCATTAAGCCTGGTTGATGTTTTAAGCTGTGGTTTTGGGAAGGATGTACAATGATATTAACAGTATCAACAATCTTTGTCAGCTTCAACCCTAATGGACATGCCTGCCAATCAAAGCAAAGTGACTGATTCTCAAAGATTCAATTTCGACGGACTTCAATAAATTTGTAATAGCTTGAAAACAGTCACTACCCTACAAGACCATTGGATAATTAAAAACGCGCCATAACTTGAAAGCTTAAATAGAAATGTACAGAATAAGTAATCTTTTGACATGAATAATTATCGCGTTTTTATTTCATCTGCCTATTGCTTGCGGAGATAATCCAAAAACCACTAATCAACAGAATGAAAAAAAATCTTTGACAAAAAAATCGAATCCTGTTATTTACTTTGAAATCCCTGTTGACAATATCGAAAGGGCAATAAAATTTTATAAGGCAGTATTCAACTTTAACTTTGACAAAGAAATAATTGACAACAACGAAATGGCTTTGTTCCCCTTTGCTGAGGAAAACTCAGGAATTTCAGGGGCATTGGCTAAGGGGACGATTTATAAACCTACAAAAGAGGGTGTTGTGATTTACTTCAAGACAGAAAATATTGACGAAACCTTAAAATTGGCTGGCTTGAATGGTGAACAAGCTGTATCCTGTAACAGATAATGGAATTGGACTTGTTGCGGAATTAGAAGACACAAAAGGGAATAGAATTGCATTGTATCAAACAAAATGATGAGGGTAAAAAATTCTTAACATATAATAATTTCGCCGCATGATTTATGAAAAGCTGGTACCCAATATTTACTATTCCAATATTAACGATGGGTTGAAATTTTTTGTCGATTGTCTGGAATTTGTAATTGGACATGATGAAACTAAATCAAAGGAACCTTTTTGTGTATTGGGAAAAGATGGATTGCAGATACTTATTTTTGAAAATCTAAAACTTGCTAAAGAGCATAATCCGGAATTCCGGTTAGTGACTAAAAATATTGAAGAAGTTTATGCCAGCGTTTCTAAAAGCCATCCGGAATTTCTTCATCCAAATCTTAATCAGATTACGCTTAGACCATGGGGTGCTAAAGAATTCGCAATAAGGGATGACCAGGTTTGTGTAATCATTCAGGAGTGGTGAAAAGAATATGATTGATATGAAACTTTCTTCAAAAGCAGATAGCGTACTGGCTCAAATTAATTCCAAAACTAAGTTGGGAGACTTACGGAAAATGGCTAAGGAGATCAAAAAGGATCATGAACTCGCAATGGAACTATGGTCAACGAAAAAATTTTTACCCAGGCAGTTGGCCATTCCGATTATGGACAACAAACTTCTTTCCCCGAATCTGATTAATAGGCTTGATAAATAAATGCAGGCACCTCCATTTGATGAACGAACTCAGCTCATGGATTGGCTTATGGCTAATCAGCTTAATAACGAAAAAAAAATGATTTCACAGATTCAATCATGGAAGAATAGCACTTCTTCATTTCAAAGACGCACATATTGGTACTATGAGGCGAGGTTGAGATGGATGGGGCAGACACCACCGGAAAATACGCCTGACTTACTTTCAGCAATTGAGACCCGTATTACCGATGAAGCGCCGGAACTTCAGTGGGCCATGAATTTCAGGCCTGTGGGCAGCAAAATACATCCAACCTGAAGTTGGTAACTCAGATGTCCCATAATGCCCTTCAAGGTTTCTTTAGTGGCACGGCAAGCACATTAAAAAATTCTTAAGTGAAGGCAACGATTTGTTTTTTTCATTTGTCAGACTCTGACATGAAATATTTACTGTTTTTTACCCAATTGACAATTTCTGTTGCAGCCTTTGGACAGTATCCTAAATGGCAATTGTCATTTCAATTACAACCTGAAATAACTTTTCATAAAGACAGCTATTCCTGGTGGAAGGAAAATGGTGATAAGTCTACTTTTAATGTTGGTATTGTTTCAGCAGTTGAGTATGACATAAATAAGAGACTTTTTGTAAGTTCTGGAGTGGGTTTCATTTCCCGGACATTAAATACAGCGAATTTCTTAAACCAGGCTTCGTTGCCACCTCCAAAACAAAGCTTTACAACAGAATTGGTTACTACAAAATCTGTTTCATACAGAGTACTTTCTTTTCCTGTTAATATCGGATATAATTTTTTGCGGACTAAAAATTTCAAGAGCTTTGTTACAACAGGCTTTTCAGGGAACTACTTATTAAATACATTCTACAGATCTAATTTCTCAAGGTACGACGGAGCCTATAAAAAGAATTATTGGCAAGGCTATTCACTGACGATTGGTTTGGGAACAGATTTCAAGTTGACAGAGGAACTTCAGGCTACGTCTTCGTTATCATATGCAATTAAACATCAGGTAAAGGAAGATGAATACATTTCAAATCAAAACGGTACTGGATTGATGTTAGCACACAATTATATAAATATTAGTGCAGGTATTAAATTTCTGTTGTAATGCAAAAAGGCATTGTAACTTACAAGAAGTATGTGGTTAAGTGCCGATGGCCTTGATTCAACGTTAATTCAAAATGGCCGAAATAAAAACAGCAGCCCACAGCATTGGCTTTTTACTAAAGCGACAGAGGAAGCTTGAAAATCTCCATTCATGAGAAATTTCATTCCTGTTAGACACAAGGCAAATCATCCTTAGTTCGTATTTCAAGTCATGAAATTCACTATATAATTTACTATCACTTTCCTTTTTGATTAGCTTGTTTTGAAACTCCAATTGAAAAATGCAGTGGCGGTATTCACGAGTATGTTGAGCACCTTGATGGGCGGTTGGTATTGGCAGACGAAACAGATTTGACAATTATTGAGCCAGACGGGAAGTATTGGACTGCGAATCCTATTTCTATAGATGGAATAAGAAATATCGAAATCAACGGAGACGTTGTCTCAGGCCTGTGTTATTCTCTTGATGGTGATAAATGGCAGCCTTTTTCTTATGATATCCAGAATAAAGTACTAATTGGTGGGAGTTAAGGGCTGGAGAAAATCTAACAGGTTGAAAACATAATCAGCGTCACATAAATTGATCGACAGCAGCCTGGTTATAGCTTTTCAATTTTAGTTAGCACCCAAGGTAACTGGTCATTTAGAAGCTGAATCAATGTATCTTCATTCTACGTGGAACCCAACACGTTAGTATCGATGATATTTCGGATCCTGAATAACATTAAAAAAAATTGTATGACAAAAGTATTGAAATCAGCATCATTCTGTTTAGCAATGACTATTTGCTTTTGTCATTTCGCTATTGCTCAATCAAATATTGAATACGACATTGTTTTGGCAGGCGGCCGCGTTATGGACCCTGAAACAAAACTGGATGCAATAAGAAATGTGGGCATTATCAATAAACGTATTGTCCAAATTTCATCAGAACCATTGAAGGGCAAACAAACGATAAATGTATCAGGGTTAGTGGTGGCGCCCGGTTTTATTGATTTGCATGTACATGGCCGAACAAACACTGAACAGGAATATCAACTGCATGATGGACTCACTACTGCACTGGAATTGGAGTGGGGCATTGAGAACCTTCAACAGTGGTATGAAACAAGACAGTCTAAGGCATTGATTAACTATGGAGCAAGTGTATGCTGGCCTTTCGAACGTTTTAAGGCAATAGATAAATACAAAGATGTTGTCAACAAATTAATTGAAACAAGCAGTAAAGGCGAATCATCAATCAGTAATCGTAATAATGCTATTCTTCCGGCGGCTACTGAACAGCTTACCGCAAAAGAATTGGATAAAACAATGGAAAATATTAAATCCGCTTTGGGGGAAGGCGGAATTGGTATCGGCGTTCCGATCGGTTACCTGCCGAATACTAACTCAAATGAAATGTTCAGGGTGTTTCAGCTGGCTGCAGAAATGAAAGCGCTGGTTTTCACACATGTAAGAAACCCGGGAATCATTTCAATACAGGAGGTAATCGCCAACGCAACATTGACAGGTGCACCATTGCATATTGTTCATATCAATAGTATGTCGTTGGGGCAAATTGATTTGGCATTAGATATGGTAGAATCTGCCGGCAAAAAAGGCTTTGATATCACCACTGAATTATATCCTTATACTGCCGGCTCCACCGATTTGGGAAGTGCCATGTTTAATGAAGGATGGCAGGAGGAACTAAATATCTCGTATGGCGATTTGCAATGGGTGGCTACAGGCGAACGGTTGACCAAAGAAACATTTGAAACCTATCGCAAAACGGGAGGCACTGTAATCCTGCACGTAATGAAACCTGAATGGATAAAAACAGGTATTGCTGCTCCCGGAGTAATGATTGCTTCTGATGGAATGCCGTATGCGAAATTGGCACACCCAAGAACTTCCGGAACATTCTCGAGAGTATTGGGTAAGTATGTAAGAGAAGAGAAAGTAATAGACCTCATGACCGCTATTGAAAAAATGACTTTGTTGCCGGCTAAACGACTGGAAAGTATTGCACCTATGATGCGGTTCAAAGGGAGAATACAAATCGGTGCCGATGCCGATATTACGATTTTCAATTCTAATACGATTATCGATAAAGGTACTTTTGAAAAAGGGCCGGCCTTTTCAGAAGGCATCGAATATGTAATTGTAAATGGTGTGGTTGTATTGAAAAATGGCAAAACTGTTAATAATGTTTTCCCTGGGCAGCCTGTATATGGTAAGTATAAAAAGTAGGAGAGAGGGAAATTTTAGTGTAAGTTAATCTGAAGTACGGTTTTGTCACGGACAATATATATTGCCTTGCCACTACAGTAACTTTTCATTTAAAATATAACTTGGAGTAAATTGAATTTAATCACCCAGGTCGGAATTGGCAATCTGTTTGGATTTAATGAATGTACTGAACTGACATATACCCCTGAATTTGTAGCCAATTTGTCAACTATCATTTCGGGAAATAGTAATTTACCAACGGCAAAATATTTTGAAAAACGACACTTTTTTGAAAATCTCGGTTGGAGGTGTTGCTACATGCAAATCGGTCTTCTGGATTTCCATAGTACTTCTCCTGATATGGAATTTTTTTGTTTTATTTGAATTATATAGCAGCCCCTACTATCATTTGATTTTTGAAGTCTCACAAAAAAGCTTTTATATGGGAACTATTCCCGGGCTAATTGTATTGATTTTTATTTGGATACTGAAAAGCAAAAAAGAGGGTTTACAAACTATATCTTTAAAGCAAGCCGGTATAATATGTTTGTGGAATATATTTATTTACATTTTATCAGTGATTGTAATTTTAATTAAGCTTTCAGACAAAAATTGATATGGATTTTTTGATATGATTGCCAGTATTATTTTTGTCTTTAGTAACTAATTTGTTGATAGTTAATTGATGGTTTTCAAAAAAATATTCTGAAATCGTGGACAACAAAAGGTAATGATTCAAAAAAATATATGAATAAAACAGAAGACATAACACGATTTGCTCCTGAATTACATATTCCCAATGGAACAGTTGAAATTGATTTTTACAAAAGATTCGGAGCGACAGAAAATTTTTGTTTGCTCAACGATGATGGGAGTATTCACGTTGCGGAATTGGAAATCAAAGGGGCTGTTTTTCATGTACACGAAACAATGCGTGATGCACTTGAGCCGATCAGTGCTAAAGGTGTAACAACAGTTATCGGTTTGTTTGTGCCAGATGTTGAGGAGGTAATGCAGAATGCTATTCGGGCTGGGGCGACTGAGATTACACCTACAACCGATCATGAGTATGGTTACAGGCAAGGAATGTTTAAAGATCCTTTTGGGCATTACTGGCAAATTCAGAAGAAAATATAAACTACAATACATCCATACTCCTGGTTAAATTGGAGTATCCTGCCCGATAATACTGAACCTTATCGCGAGGCTTTCCACATTGTACAGCACCATCTGTGAATAAGGTGATTAAATTCAAGCCGGGTAAAATATAAAAGTATTTCTTACTGAAAGACTCAAAAAGTGGACGAAAAAGTTTAGCTTGAATACCGCAGATTTTAATATTACGGAAAGCCAGATTTTATTAAATCAGCAACAAGTGCTAAAATTGAGAAAATGAATTTAGGAATTATAGTAAAGTGGAGTTTTATAATAGGTTTTATAGCTGCTCTTCTTGGAGCTTACCTGAAAATTACCCATTTGGAAGGTGCTGAAACATTGCTAATTGTAAGTGTTATAGCAACGTTGATTTTTATAGTGACTGCGATCTATGAAGTAAGAACTTCTATTAGAATCGGCAATACTGAAAAAACAATGTGGACACTTGCTTTTATATTTTTCAGCGGCATTGCAGGACTTATTTATTTGATCAATGGAAGAAAGCGAATAGCCACCGATTTATAATTTAGCAAAATAGAATTGACCTCATACATATTTGATGTGACAACCTTCAGATTTCAGCACGTAGCTGTTTGAGTTTGCCCGTCCATAATCCCTCTCTGATAGTAACATTTCCGTTTGTGTTTAATAACCCAAAAATGATTGATGTTTTAAAAAATATCGCACTGGTATCAACTGATCCAACTATCCCGGCGCCAACGATTGTAGATATTATTCCCAAAACAAAAAAATACTTCAGTGGAGCAGTAGAGATTGGCGAAGATCTGATGATTATAGAAATTGCCGATAGTGTATTGATAAAAAAATTCAATACGAAAAAGAACGCGCCTTAGTTAAATCGGATGAACCATCAGTCATTACGACAAATACCAACAGCAGGAAATGGATTGCTGCGATGTTGCCTTTCGCATTTATCCCATTCTTCAGTTCGTTTTATAAATCAAAAAAAGGTCGCAGAGAATTATAATAATTACCTGCGACCTTTTGCCTGGCTGTAATGATAACAATTCGCTGCTTTTATTTGATGACCAGCGCTTTGTCTATTATAAATTTCAAATTCGAACGGTGTGCTTTCGTTTGACCGTTTCCAGTTTTGAGCCTGTCAATTTTTGAACGGATCTGATTCAAAGTTTCATACGCTGCTGAAACAGAAGCGTGATCATTTTTCGGATCCTTTTGCATATTGATCAACATATCAACATAAGTCCTTTGCAAATTCTGTCTGTACAGATTTACATCTCCTTTGAGGTCGGCATCAAATACCATATTAGTGACATCACTTAAAATAGTCGCCGGCGTGTAGTTGTTACCGTATAAAGTCGTTCTGCTAGCCCTGGATAAAGAAGTGCTGTTCATCAATCCATATAAAACAGTAGATTGCAGGGCCAATACATCATCTTCCGGTTTGGGATCCTCGGTATATCCAAAGAAATTAAAACCGCGCCTTTGCATCTGGAGGTACGGGTATAATGAGGCATCACTATCAAATGCGCCGGGAGCAAAAACGAAAGCATTCAATGCCGACATCACTTTCTTTTTGTATTCATCAGGAACGGGCGTGAACGGTTTATTGGTTGTATTTTGTCCGACAAAACTCCTGTCTACATACACTCCGCTGACATATGCAGAAAGTGCCGCACCCATCTGAAAACGTTGATTAAACAACATGTAATATTTCCTTCGGAGGTCAGTATAACTGGCACCGGTAACCGCATATTTATCTTTCAGTTTTCCCATTAAACTATTCACAAGCTGGAACCTTCCTGTAGCATAAGCAGCCATGTCGTTACTCATATCCCATACCTGAACACGGGGATCAATTCCTGAGGAACCAAAAGCGATGTCTGCATCATTGCCGAATATCAACTTTGGCTCAGTGCTTCTTGCAAGGATTTTATTGAGACCTGCAGCTTCTTCTTGCGGTGTAAACTGCCTGTAACCATATTCGATGGCCCACCAGTCGTAGGGACCTGTTTTGGTGGAATAATAATCAACGGGTTTAAGATCAGGCGAAACATTAACGGCAGAGTAATCCATCACCGAACCAATGACACCCCATTTGCGCGTAACGGCCGTATCCAGCAGTTCAGCCGGGCTAAGCATCTGGCTGGCTTTCATGTTGTGATTGAGGCCCATCGTATGCCCCATCTCATGTAATATCAATTCTGTATAAAACTGCTCTTTAAGATTGGTCAGCGCCAAACCCGGTATACCGGAGAATTCAGCAAACACATATCCTGCAGCAAATTCCTTCATCATGCCATCGGCAATTGTGCACGAACGGTAATTTTTATTGGGGTCAGTACGTTGGTGCAGTTCACGTTTAAATATATCCTGCTCATCAATAATGCCTCTGTAGAAACCATGGTCTAAGGTAATGTCGGAGCCAATGATCTGACCCGTGCGGGGATTAACAAAGCTCGGCCCGATAGCATAGCCCAGATCAGATGCAACATAACGGATGACGTTATAACGGATATCAGCAGGATCCCAGGTGGCAGTATCCGGCATCATCTTCATTACCACAGCGTTTTTGAATCCTGCATACTCAAATGCCTCGTTCCATTTTGCTCCGGCTTCAAGAATAATCTGTCTCAATTCAACAGGTGTAGTATTTTCCACCCACCAGGTAATCGGCTCAACAGGTTCGCTGAGTGAAGCTGAAGGATTTTTTTTCACAAGATGCCAACGATTAATCATGTCGTAGTAACGTGTGGGCTTCATGCTCGTGAGATCATCAGATTCTACAGTGAAATATCCAACACGGGGATCATCGAATCTTGGTTGATAATTATTTTTCGGTATTTCGATAAAGCTGTGCTGCATTTTGACTCGCACATACCGTGCATCGGTAATGGAATTGTCCCCGGTATTCAGCGGCGCAGGATTGTCGAAAGCCAGCGATACCACTATATCTGTATTTTCCGGAAAGGACCTGATTTTCTCATATCCTGACTTGTCAGCGACAAGGCTGCCGAGGTTGAAGAAAGCAGTCGGCGGTGCGCCTGGAGGCATTGTGGGTTTTATTGCATCCAGCTTTTCGCTGATGAAAAGTGCGTCCGCAGCGATCAGGTAGCCTGCAGAGTCTTCTGCTGTGAATGCACCCGAATGAAACACGGCATCACTCACATCCACATCTTTTGCCTTACTTACTGCGTTCGTACTGTCATAATAAAATCTCGTATTGCACCTTAGGAATTCGATTTTATTAAATGTTTTCCGCAGTTTAAATACCCAGGTTTCGCGAAGCATATTCTGATTTAAAAAAAGCAAGGCCGGTCCACCCATTGAAAAACTCTGGTAGATAAACTCTTTGCCCAGCTGATCTTTTTTAATGTACATAAAAGCGGAACCTGTAACAGTGTCCTGGTAAAAGGTAAATAGTCCTTCCATTTTTTGCTTGTCCTTGATCGTTGCTTTCCATGTGGAGTCTTTCATTGCTTTAATGGAATCCTGGACCGACTTATACTTTGGCGGGGGAGGAGGCGCTGGCTTTTTTGCCTGGGCATAGACAGTGTGAATCAACATAATAAGGCAGAATGCCAGCAGGGAAGATTTCATACAAAAAATATTTAAGTGAAATGGATTGAAGAGTGGATCGGCAAACAAGTTAAATAAATTCATATGTATTCGCAGAGGAAATTTCTGTTTTACAGGATTTTTTGTCGTTGTAGTCAATTTTGTCATTGCGGTGGGGATAGTTTTCGTCGATGAATAGCCGCTCAGGGTATCGGATGATTCATCCTCGTCTACTGACATCAGCTTTGGCCATTCGCGCGACACTACAATTTGTCTGCGATTATAAGGCTGATTGCGTAATAGGGCCACTGCCTTGATTTTCAAACTTAAGTTTGTACTATTGCAACCAGTCTTGCAGATACAGTCCGCGTTGGCGGTATGTAAAATATTTGCACTGCCTGAAGCTGTTTAACCTTGTTTGGAATAGTAAATCATTATGAAGGCAAAATCAATCAAAGGAAAATCGACAGAAGAAATCAGTTCGGCATTAGATGAAAGTATTTCCGATGGATACAAGCCAACGCTGGCGATTGTTTTTATATCTGTAAAACAGGACATAGAAGCTATTTCCAAATTACTTGACGAAAAGAATATCCGGATTTTTGGTGCCACTACTGCAGGCGAGTTTATTGATGGCGAAATTGAAGGGGGAAGTATTGTTTTGCTGTTGATCGACATCAATCCATCTTATTTTAAAATTGAATTGCTTGAAACCAGTCAGGAGACAGCCTTTGAGGATGCAAAAAAGTTGGGTTTCATCGGTAGTGAAACCTTTTCCAATCCTGCCTTTATCATTGCAAATAGCGGAGTGTCTTTAGATGGTGAACCATTTGTTGAAGGTATCATAAAAAGTTTTTCGAATTCTTCGTCATCCGTTGAAAAGGAAGTAACCATATTTGGCGGGAAGGCGGGTGATGATCTGGCACTTGAATCAACATTTGTTTTCACCAATGGAAAGAATAGCAGCTGTGGAATTGTTGCATTGATTATAGACGAAGACAAAGTTGATGTGAAAGGGATAGCAACCTGTGGCTGGAAAGCGATTGGCACCACAAAAACTGTTACCAGAAGCGAAGGTAATATTGTGTATACCATCGACGATAAACCAGCATTGGATATGTTGATGAATTATCTTGGCGTTGAGATAAAGCAGGAAGACAACAAGGACATTGTAACTTTTTTGAGCTCCTGGTATTATCCATTGCAGGTGGAACGGGAGAACGTAGATCCTGTTATTCGTACAGCTATGTTTGCCAATCGTGAAGACCGGTCACTGATCTGTTCCGGAAAAGTGCCGCAGGGGTCAAAAATTAAATTTTCGCTGCCACCTGATTTTGATTCGATTGATACCGTTGTTGCCGATTGCAGGGGTATTAAGGACAATGCGCAACAGGAAGCCGACGCCCTGATCATGTTCTCATGTGTGAGCAGGTATTTATCGTTTGGTATGGTAATGAAAGAGGAGATAGAACAGGTGCAAAAAATCTGGGATGTACCTATGGCTGGCTTTTTTTCCTATGGTGAATATGGAAAATCCCAACCTGCGGGACTGCCGGGAAAGATCGCAAAATATGATTATCATAATAATACCTGTTGCCTTGTGGTGTTGAAGGAAAAATGATGTTTTAGGCAAAGATCTGCATGATGGTTGAACCGGCAAATTAAAATCTTTATCTTCTCGCCCATAAATGGATACCAATTGAAATATGGACAAATGCGCATAGAACCTGAAGTGATGAGTGGTGCTCCTGTTTTCGTTGGAACACGTGTACTCATTCAAAATCTTTTTGATTACATAGAAGGGGGAGAAGATCTTTCAGAATTTTTGGAAGATTTCCCTTCTGTTTCAAAAGCAGCTGCGTTAGCAGTTTTAGAAATGGCAAAAAAATCTATGACTTCAGAAAAAGTACTGAAAGAAAATTTTGCTTGATGAGAGTCTTCCGCGAAATTAGGGAATGATTTTAGTGCTGATCATGAAATTTGGACGGTTCGGGAGAAAGGATGGCTCAGAAAGAAAAATGGAGTTACTAACTCTTAGCTGAAACAGGTCTTTTCTTTGAAATCAGGGGGAACCTCAAAGTATTAGGTGTACAACAGGTAATCATTCAATGTTGAATATTCAAGTTAAAATTTCAGTTTCTTAACGGTGCTTTTTTTGAACCACATAGACATGGAAGAAACATAGAAATTTATATGCCCTCCTTCATTATGTGGCGGCTGTTCCCTTGGCAAAAAAGTCAGCAATATTTTTCAGTTAGTGCTTTGAGTACTCCATTGCTTTCTGCTCTTTTTGCTTTCATCATGATCAATGAAAAAATCAAACCCAACAGGCCGCCTGCTCTTGTATCAGAAAGTTTAAGTAATAATGCGAGGTGATCAAGTTTTTTCGGAATTCCTGTTTTCGTTGTAAGTCCATCTTCGGCCAATCCATACGCAATTTTAACTCCCTGCAAAAATCCTTCATGACCCGGAACAATCTTTACCTGGAAACGAATAGTCTCTCCACCCGGATTAAAAAAATGATGTGATTCACCAATTTTGACAACAGCACTGTTTCCCGGTTTTAAAATAACTTTTTTCTTTCCAAGTCTGACTCCCAAATCTCCATTCACCGGAATAAATTCTTCGGAAAAAGAAGTATGATAATGCAAGCCATTTCCTCCTTTTGGATCTAACTCAATTTCTAAGAGCAGATATTCATGGTTTGTTTCTTTTGGAGATTTTAAGACAGTTACCCGATCTTTAAATTTCGAATTTTGAAATACTCTTTTTTCCATTTCATTTTGATGTAAAGCTATCCTCTCCATCAAAAACATTCCCCGACCAATTGAATTGGTTGAGCTTTTGAGTTGATGAATTGAGTATTTTATAACGTCTTCATATTGTGAATTGCTCATTTTCCTGCAGTGTAACGTATAGTCAACTTTTGCCAGCTGGAAAATTCGAAATAAGTGCCAATCCCGGAAAAATTGGAAGCTAACATTTCAACAGCGCAACAGGGGAGGTGGAATATATCATCCACAGGTGGAATGCTGACTCAACAACATAACCCGACTTTGGCTTTTCGATTTTAAGTTAGTATTATTGTAGCCGATCCCGCTTTTTCCGGAGGGAACAGTCAAAATATAAAATTGGATCATTGCGTTGGTACATTAACGTTAGCATCTGGACTTCAGACTTACTCACTTTTAATTATAACTACATCTTCATGACTTGTCATCTCAAGAGCTTCACCAGATCGTACATTTTTGCATTCGCTTTATTGATTATATCTGCATCAGCAATGGCGCAGGATGGTACAATCTATCCCTTCGAAACCCCGGCCGAGCCAAATGCGATACCGCTTGGTACCGGTGGTGTTAGTAATCAACCGGCTTCAGAGTCATGGTTCCGCCAGTGGGGCGACCCTATGGCGCGCAACATTACCAAGGCGACACTCACTCCATTTCTACCTAAGCCCGGCACAGCAAACGGTATGGCGGTGATCGTGGCGCCTGGTGGCGGCTTCCGCTGGCTTTCGTTGGGCAATGAAGGCTGGGAAGTGGCACAGGCGCTCGCAGACAAAGGAATTGCCGCCTTCGTATTGAAGTACCGTCTTCAGCCAACTCCTGAATCTCTCGAGGACTTTAAAGCATGGATGAATCGTCCACGTCCTGCTCCTCCAACCAATACCGATACTTCGAAAAAAGCGCCACCGCCGCCACCTGCACCACAGATGGATCTGTCTAATCAGTTAGCGGATGCTGAGGCTGCATATGGTATGATCCTGAAACGTGCCAAAGAATGGGGAGTAGATGTCAACAGAATAGGTATGATCGGCTTTTCGGCCGGCGCCGGTCTAACGATGCATTCAACACTTCATTCCAAGACCATGAAACTGGCGTTCATCGGTCCGATATATGGCGGTATGGGCCCGGTGGAAGTGCCAAAGAATGCTCCGCCAATGTTCAACGTAATTGCTTCAGATGATTTCCTTTTCCGTGGTCAAACGGGTGTGATTGAATCATGGTACAAAGCGGGTATACCTGTAGAGTTTCACCTTTACCAGAATGGTGGTCACGGTTTCGGTCTTGGCAATCCCGACAGAACAAGTAATCGTTGGTTTGATGCGTTCATGCACTGGCTCGAGGTGAACAAGTTTAATAAGCATAAGTAAAAAAATGTATTGAAGAGAGATGAGTGGTTTGTCAATTTTTAATCACTAGTAATCTTGTAAATATCACGCATTCTATAAAAAGTAGGAAGTTTTGTACTTCCTGCTTTTTTTATGATTTGTTTTGATAAATTTGAACCTCTCCTCTAAAAATTATTGCCGGGACGAAAGCAGTTACAGAAATCAATTGGTAAAGTAAGCAAATTGTTCTTGCTTGCATTGTAATTTTCGCTTTGAAAAATCATCATGGCTGTTATGTCCCTGCCGGGACATTTGGTGGGTAGAAAAGAAACAGTGCCCAAAGAAAACGCGTTCCGAAGGAACGCATGGTGCGATGATGGAAATGAATGTAAAATTCACATTTGAGAAAGATAGATTCATAATGCATGCGTAAAACCATGTATCAGAAATCTTGAAATAGCCTGATCCAAACGCACCATATGTCCCTACGGGACATTAAAGGGGTCACGCTTCAATTTCTACCCACCAGCCGTCCCTGCCGGGACGAAAGCAGTAACAATGATCAATGGGTAATGAAAAAAAATGTCTTGCTGTATTGTAATTTTCTCTTTTAAAAATTATCCTTATCGTTATGTCCTTGCCGGGACGAAAGCAGTTACAACGGTCAATTGGTAAAGTAAGCAAATTGTTCTTGCTTGCATTGTAATTTTCGCTTTGAAAAATCATCATGGCTGTTATGTCCCGGTAGGGACATTTGGTGGGTAGAAAAGAAACAGTGCCCAAAGAAAGCGCGTTCCGAAGGAACGCATGGTGCGATTTTGGAAAAAGAAAGTACAAGTGTCCTCATATTAATGTATTTATTCCGAATGATTTTGGTATATAAATCATTAGTGATTTAATCAGAAAAGGAAATACCTGGATTCGGAGATATTACTGCTGGTTTCGGATTGCACATGCGAGACGATAATGTAATGAGTGTTGCCTGAATTGAAATAATTTCGGCAGGCAACTGTCCTGCTGCTTTCGTTTCGATATTAAATCAGTACTATTGTATGCTGTCCCTCTGACCGGATATGGCAAAAATATCCGTAATGCATGTAGCCATAACGTTGAGTGCTATACAAATGACATTAACCTCTTTGAGATTACAATTGATTTTATTCTATTAAATATAATTCTAACGTGGAACAATCAAGACGTGACTTACTCAAAATTGTTTCTGCATTAACAGGCGGATTAATGATTCCGTTCAGTGGGCAAACTCAGACAGGAGGAATCAATAAATTACCGGCTTCTGGTGGTGATCCTGATGACTTATCTGCAATCATCAACTTATTTGATTTTGAAAAGATGGCAGAAAGCAAGATGACAAAAATGGCTTATGAATATGTAGCCAGTGGTGCAGCGGATGAATTTACCGTTCGTTGGAACAGGCAGTCTTTTGATGCGCTCAAAATAAACCCGAGTGTGCTGAATGACGTTAGTACATTGGATACAGCCGTTACACTTTTTGGGCAGCAACTTGATTATCCTGTTTTAATTGCCCCGACTGCTTTTCATAAAATTATGCATCCTGAAGGCGAATTGGCCACTGCAAAAGGAGCTGGTAAGGCAAAGGCAATCTATGTTGTAAGTTCCTTTACTACAACACCTTTGGAGGAGATAAAAAAAGTGGCAAGTGGACCACTTTGGTTTCAGTTGTATGTACGTGATGATAAAGGATTTACTAAGAATCTGGTTCAAAAAGCCGAGGCGTTAGGTTATCGTGCGCTTTGTATTACAGTAGACACTCCTGTTGCGGGTGCCCGCGATCGGCAGGCAAGAGTAAATTTTAAATTACCTGAAGGCATTAATGCACCTTACAGGATAGGTGCATCATTATCGATTACCTGGAAAGATATTGAGTGGTTAATTTCATTTGCCAAAATACCTGTTTTGCTGAAAGGAATTCTGAATCCTGAAGATGCTGAAAAAGCAATTACAATTGGAGCGGCAGGCATTATAGTTTCCAATCATAGTGGCAGAAATTTGGATACCGTTCCTGCTACAATTGAAGTTTTACCAGGGGTTGCAGAAAAAGTAAACAAAAGGATACCGATTTTAATGGATGGCGGAATAAGAAGAGGTACTGATGTTTTAAAAGCGATATCGTTGGGTGCAAATGCAGTGTTAGTCGGCAAACCTGTATGTTTTGGTTTAGCGGTTGGCGGAGCAGAGGGTGTTACAAAAACATTGGCAATATTAAGAGCTGAGTTTGAAATGGCAATGGCATTGACTGGCCGGGCCACTATTGCAAGTATCGACCAAACAGTAATCTGGAAATAGATTGCTAAGAGCACTGGACCTTTGTGTTCGATTATACGTTTATTAACAACATTATGGTTGGTAAAAGTTTAGGTAGGTATGTTTTTTTCACCCTTGTGAGTTCCACTCTTTATTTATCAATCATTCTTTCATACGGTGCTTTTGCCCTCGTTCACCTGATTGTATTTATTCTGGGATTTTATTACCTTTTATTCAGATTGAAATTTGAATCGAATCTTAGTCCATATTTATTTGCACTTATCCCGTGCGTGGCGCAGAATATTGCAGTGTATATATTCGTATTGCTGAACAGTGATGCTCAATCTGATCTCACTAAAGATTTTTATGGGAAGTACATAGGAATTATCATGAGCATCGTGTCGATAATTGAATTCGTATTCTTGTATTTTGCATATTTGAAATATCAAAAATCTTCAAAGGTTAGATAATGATGCTTTACAATTTCAAATAGCTATTTAATGCAAAAGTCAACTGGATAAATCATTGCAATTTCGAATTGCTCCCCTACGACAGTTGCCTTACTTTGGCTATTCAAATTTAAGTTAGTATTTTGGTAGCCTGTCGTTTGGCTTACAAACGAAAACTCATGTGTAACGCGAAACAGACTCCGTTGCGTACAAACGCGTTTCGATACTCTGGACTATTAAAAGACTGGATATTATTTACTAAATAATGAACGAACAAATGAGAAATTTGATATTCTTTATGCACACTTCGCTTGATGGTTTTGTAGCAGGGCTTAATGGCGAAATGAGATGGATAAAATTTGATGACGCATTATTTGATTTTGTCGGAACAATGACAGCCAAAGCTGACACTGCACTTTATGGGCGGGTAACTTACGAAATGATGCAAAACTATTGGCCAAAAGCAGGTGAACAGCCCAACGCATCAAAACACGACAAAGAGCATTCAAGTTGGTACAACCGTGTTTCAAAAGTTGTATTATCTACAACCATCCAGGAAGCCGGGCTACACAATACCAAAGTAATCGGCGATCATCTTTCGGAAAACATCAATCAATTGAAGCAACAGGAAGGAAAGAATATTTTGATTTTTGGAAGTCCACGTGCCTCACACTCTTTATTAAATCTTGGACTAGTCGACGAGTTTTGGCTTTTCGTGAATCCTATTATTTTAGGAGAAGGGATCCCATTGTTTAAAGATGTGCCTGGTATAATTAATTTAAAGCTGGTTGAATCAAAAACCTTTGATTGTGGTGTGATTGCACTTCATTATGAGAAAGTTAAACAAGTTGATGGAGCCAAATAGAATTCAGGATGATGGCCCGAATATTCATATTGTTTTTGTAACATGCTATCAGCTGGATTAATATCAACGGACAATACTACGTGTACCCGCACGCGCTAAGTGTCTGGCGATAACCCTACCGTAGTAATTCACCAACAACTAAAATGAACCGTGAAAGAAATTATTTTATTAGGGTTTATTACTGGGTTAGCCTTCCTAACAGCTATAGTGACTTTAGTCGCTGGGTTCATTAAGAAAAACAGAAATCTTAAAATCATTTCACTTTTTGCTTTCACTGGTTTTTTTGTTTTTGCTGGATTGACCGGTTATAAGCTTATTACCAAATCATACAATAAGATTTCTGAAGCACTTAAGCCGCGAACAGGCGACGAAGTTTACGATGGTCTATTCGGCAAACGTAAATCCGCGTGTGTGAAAATTTTGAACCACCAGGACCAGGTTATTCCTAAGATTGATTATGCAATTTGGTTATACTTTGAAACATGCCCTGAAGAATTAAAACGTATACTTTCCCGACATGAATTCAATGCAGAAAAACTTGCCACAAAAGATTGGGACGGAAAAGTTCCATACGGGGAAACTTTGTATTGGTTCAATCCAACAGTGCTAGGTGATACAATCATGGTTTTTGAATATTCAACCAATGACCGAAGAAATATTCAAACCATTTGGGCTTCAATGGATAGTAGCAAAGTATTTGCCAGGGATATTTTAGATTAACAGTATGCAATAATGTCAAAATATCAGTAGCGGAAAGAATGATTAACGGCTTCTGTTCAACTCAACTGCTGCTGTTGTTCATTTGTTCTTAACTTTAGTAGCTTACAATTACAAATGACTCAATGTTAGCTAAAGGCATTTTCGATACCGGCCAATCGATAAAGGAAAACATTTTATCTCAAGGTTTCGCTATTATTGATAACGTTTACGTAGAGGAAGAAATCATCGATTTGCTGGTGACGATTTCACAGGCAGACCCATCCGGCCCTACATTTCGAATGTCAAATGACTTGTTTGCGATCAGGCAATTTTTTAAAGAAGTTCCATCCTCAATTAATAAAGTATTTACCCAAAAGCTCAGGGATATTATTTCAGAGAATTTCGGTGATGAATATTTTGTAGTGAAATCAATTTATTTCGATAAGCCTGAAAATTCAAATTGGTTTGTATCCTATCATCAGGACCTGACAATATCAGTAGACAAAAAACTGAACATCGAAGGATACGGTCCGTGGACAACAAAACATAATCAGTTTGCTGTTCAGCCACCCTTAAGTATTTTGCAAGACAATTTTACTATTCGTATTCACCTTGATAATACAAACCAGGAAAACGGTGCGTTGAAAGTTGTGCCGACTTCTCACTTAAAAGGAATTTACAGACAGGAGACTATTGACTGGAGTATTGAAACGGAAAAAACCTGCGAAGTGAAGAAGGGGGGAGTTATGATTATGAAACCTTTGCTTTTGCATTCATCAGGCAGAACAACGAACAGTGAAAAAAGGCGTGTGCTGCATATTGAATTTAGCAGAAGTCCATTGCCGGAAAATTTGAATTGGGCAGAAAAATGTGATTTAAAATTGATGATTTAATAGCGAACGCTAATCTGCAGATGAAAAATTAAAATCCTGATTTTACGTTTACGTCAATTGCTTTCAGGTAATCTTACTCCATTTAAGCTTCAATTAATGAATTCGATACTTCTACTTATTTTTTTATTATCTGGAGATGTGAATTATCCAAAACATCTACCAAAGAAATTACTGGATCCAACCGGAACATATAAATTTAATGAGAGAACCGTAAAGCGTGATGGCGACGTTTATGGTTATTATGGAGCCATCAGAGTTAAATTAGTCGATACCGCCAAAATCGCCATGAGTTTTTATGTTTGCAAAGGTGCTCCAGGATATAATTCTGGTTCTTTTGTAGATACTTTAGAATATTTAAATGAAAGAGCGGTGTATATCCCTGATGATGACAGCACCTGCAGAATTACTTTCGTCTTTAAAAAGAGTGGAATTGAAGTAACCCGGATTCAGGCTAACCTCAATTTAGGCTGCGGCTTTGGAAACGGAGTTTTCGCAGATGGATATTTCTAGAAAATATCAGGTAAAACTCCGGAAATTGAAGACTTTTTCATTACAGAATGATACAAATTGAGCTAATATGAAGGACTTCACAAAACAATGTTTCTAATGAAAGAAAGCCATTACCTGACTGCTTCACTTATTTATAGATTATTTCTCGTTTTATGTTTTTCTTCTTTGTTTCTACTGAAAGCAAGTTCCAGTATTGGTTTATCTTCTTTTTCGTTTGAATTTATTTTGATAGGATTGTTGCCTGTTCTGGGTTTTATTTCAATTACCTCTTATAACAATTTAGGTCCAGGCAACATACAATTAAAAAAGTATGCGCGTCTATTCGGATTGATTTCGGTGATTTTGTTTATTTTTCTGCAGGTTGTTTTGCTGATTGAAGCGGTTGTGAATTCAACTAATATTTATGTTTTAATTTACGTATTGATAATGATTTCAATATTTGCCATAGCCAGTATTTATACATTTGCCGGTTTGTTTCGGAGGGTAATTTGATAAATATTTTATGGAGATGTTTTGTCATCGCTGCATATATGCCTGCAATTTCCATACAGTATTCTTCTCTCAGGTCTCGCTTAAGTCGAAATAATTCCGCTTGGCGACTGCCCTCCGGCTTTGGCTTTTCAATTTTTAGTTAGTAATTTAATGTTTGTGTTACGTGGCGAATTTGAATCATTATATTATTCAACTGTAAACGATTTGTTTAGGCATTCATGACCACACTTAAACAGACATTGAAGACATGTAAAAAAGGACACCAGTTCTATAAAACCAGTGATTGTCCAACCTGTCCGGAATGTGAAGCAGAACGAAAACCTAAGGATGGATTTTTATCCCTGTTTGCAGCTCCAGCCAGGAGAGCATTGGAGAATGATGGTATTACAACAGTAGAAAAATTATCAGGTATAGTGAAAAAGAAATTTTATCCCTTCATGGAATGGGCAAAAGTACATTGCCGAAATTGAAAGATGCACTGAAAAAAGAAGGGCGATCATTCAGGAAACCTGATAGCAACCTTGCGCAGAAGAAATCAAAGTTGACAGATGATATCACGATTAAATATCACGCTAACGGAACAACTATTTGGTCAAAAGGGAAAGTTGTCAATGGTCAACCCGAAGGGTATTGGGAGTGGTATCGTATTGATGGAACAATCAAACGCTCAGGGCATTTCGAACGTGGAGAACCAGTGGGGGAGTGGATAACATACGACAAAGATGGCAAGAGATATAAAGTGACAAATAAATGAAGCTAAACAGCGGGACAGCCAGCAATAACTTTTGATGCCAGCAAGGAATTCTATAACCCGGATAGAAAATTCCATCAAATATTACAGGGGAAGATAGCACAAAAACTGTAACAACAGCGGATTGAACATGACCATAAAAAAGATTCATACCATAACGGGGATAACATTATCGGTTTTTGTTGGATTGCATTTGTTCAATCATTTTTGCAGCATTTTTGGCGAAAACAAGCATATCGAAATAATGAATGTTTTGAGACATTTTTATCGTAATATTTTTGCTGAAATAATTTTATTACTGGCAGTGGTTACACAGATTATTTCAGGACTCAAACTATTCATAACTAATAAAAAATCTGCAATCTCTTCTTTTCAAAAACTGCATATTTGGTCAGGACTGTACCTGGCAGTATTTTTTATAATTCATGTAAGTGCCGTTTTAGTTGGACGCTTTTATTTAGGCCTTGATACTAATTTTTATTTTGGTGTGGCAGGGATTAACTCATTTCCTTTCAATTTGTTCTTTGTTCCTTACTATGGATTGGCTATCTTATCTTTTTTCGGGCACATCGCTTCAATTCATAGAAAAAAAATGAAAACTAACTTTTTAAATTTGACACCGAAACAACAAGCCTATGCAATTCTCATTTTCGGGGTAATTTTAACAACGACAATATTTTACGGTCTCACAAATTATTTTCGGGGAGTAAAAATTCCACCTGAATTCAACATTCTGATTGACAAATAAAAACGAATGTGCTGAACACTAATAGATGTATATACCTATCTTAACATTTCTGTTTTAAATACTACTTTGGTGAACATAAGCCAGGACGAAGAATATGTATATGCTATGAAACGTGGACCCATCCACATTGTGCATATTTTAATGAGCGCATAAAATATACAATAACACATGGATGTAGAAAAAATTATTGAACTAATTAGTCGAGGACGGACTGATTGTATACTTGATTTGTTTAAAGAATCCGACTGGAAAGAAATGTTACATACAGGAAAAGTAAAGCCATTACAATGGCTCGTGTACTATAATGATACAACCGCATTGAAAGCAGTTTTAAAAGAAGGTGGAGACCTCGGGAGTATTAATCTGAATGAAGAGTTAGGGAACGCGGCATTTTTCGGACATTGGAAAGTATGTGATTTTTTAATAAATCAAGGCGCAGATGTAAATGCTTTTGTAGATAAAACAAATGAGACTGCATTACATAATGCGCTGTCAAAAGCCGGACGACCATACTATTTTTATGTGGTAAAACTTCTAGTAGACAAAGGAGCAGACGTTAATGCCAAAACAATCGCAGGGTTGGAAACAGGTGCATTCATGCGTGATGTAAAGACCAAAGGTGAAACTCCTTTACACAGGGCTGCAGCATATGCAGACGAAAAAACAATTTCTTATTTAATTGAAAAGGGAGCGGATAAAACAGCTAAAGATGAGAATGGAAATTCACCATTAAGTTGGGCAAGTGAACATTTAAGGCCAGGCGCTATTTTATCTTTATTAGCTTATGATGGATTTAGTATCAGTGATAAACATAAAATTATAAACACCAGTGATCATGGACAGGGGTGGGGAAATAGTATGGATTGGAATTTACTGGGCGATTATTTGCCAGAAGAAAAATAATATATTGAGGTATCTTAAACCAATCCTTTATTTCAAATATGGCTGATTATATTGATAAAGTAAAAATCAGAGAAGGCTATGAATCAATGCATGATGACCAACTGTTGCTTTTTGCTGAGAAAGAAGGACTTGGTCTTACTTCCGATGCATTTTTGATTCTACGGGAGGTATTGCAATCTCGAAATATTGGAACTGAGATTATCGCCAAACTCGAACGTGAAATTATTTTAAAACATAGCCTGAACTTCAAGCGAATGGAAGAGGATTTTAATAATGAGCTTTTGATAAAAGCGTACAAAACTGCTTTCAGGTTAAAAGCCGATAAGAAATCTGACTTCGAAATTCACAATGCTCTTCAGGAGATTGGAATAAATACTGAGTATGCATATAAAATGGCGAAAAATATGCGGGGCAAATTGATTGAATTGAATGACTCAGCGTCAAATGAAACAGTTGTGGGTTTGGTTATCGGGGGAGTTGGATTATTACTGGTATATATTAGTTTTCAAATGGAACGTTTTGTGCTGCCTGCATTTATGGCTTTAATTTTTGTTATAATCCGGGCTGTTGTGTCTGCCAACCGAAAAAAAAGATACCAGGAAATATTGGCTATCATTGATGAGGAAGGCCAAGATTCTATTGAAACTCCACCCTTGCTATAGGGAGTAGGCATCTGGTAATGTTGGTGTTGATGTGTAAAGCGCAGTCTACTTTTGGGTCAGAGCCATCTCGTTTCCGTAAGCCACTTATATATTTTTCAATTTTAAATGTTATTTTGTTAATCAGCTACCGGGCAAGCGTTACATATAATATTTCCGGCTGATAATGTCTGGCGCTGGCGGTCTTCAGATGCCTGCAATGCTAATACGAATCTCAAAATGAAAGAATGAATATTCAATTCAAACCAAAGGGTTACACTTCAGTTTCACCCTACTTTATTTTAAATGGTGCTCAGAAATTTATTGACCTGCTGAAAATAGTTTTTGATGCAAAGGAACTCAGACGTTTCGAAAACCCGGATGGAACAAAAGTGCATACTGAAATTCAGATTGATGATTCTGTAATAATGCTGGGTGATTCTTCAGACAAATTTCCTCCCATTACTTTGGTTATGCACGTATACGTGCCTGATGCTGACGCAACTTTTAAACGTGCAATTGATGCAGGTTGCGAGATCGTGGAGCAACCTAAACAGGAATGGTACATCTTTGCCAATGATAGCGAAGGCAAGTCCTGGTCAACCTTATGCGGCAGAAGTGCACTGTTGTCAGTTTACCTCTCTCCTGAAAAAACTCCCGGTAATAAATATAAGAGAGCTGAATTGCGATCTTACAAAGCATCGAAAAGAAAGGCAATACGGGAATTGAAATTCATACGAGATAACGAAGGATGAAATATCTGACATACGACTGTCGATAGTTAACCCATTGTCTAGAAAAACACATGATCGTTTACCCAGATCTTCATAACGTTTGATTTTACTATTTTACTATTACAATACATTCGGACAACAAGCACTCTTTGTAAACACTCTTTCAGAAAAACCCATCTTATTGCAATCCCTTAAGCATTTTATGAAATGAATCAGCGTAAGTTTCACTGATAGGAATGATCTGGTCCGCAATGCGAATCCTGTTTTTTTCGATGTGATCAATTTTGTCGATCGCCACCAGAAAAGAGCGGTGCACGCGGGCGAAATCCTCTGTGGGTAGTAGTTCTTCCAGTTTAGCAAAATTCAGCAGTGTCATGATTTTCTCGTCAGTAGTATGTATCCGCAGGTAATCTTTCATTCCCTCAACGAAAAGAATATCACGGATGGCCACTTTCTGAATGCGATGGCCCACTTTCAGAAAGATATACTCCATCCCGCTTTTCGGTTCTGATTTGGTTCCCTTCTTTTCCGGTTGCAATCTCAGACCTTGCTCCTGGTATAACCGCAAAACGCTTTTGTAAAAACGTTCAAACGAGAAAGGTTTTAAAAGGTAATCTTTTACTTCCAGATCAAATGCTTTCACTGCATATTGGTCATAAGCAGTGGTGAGGATGATCATGGGTTTAGGGTTCAGCATTGGAATAAAACTGAGCCCGTCAAGGTCCGGCATGTTGATGTCCAGGAACAGGATATCCGGTTGGTCTTCTTTCAGCAAGCCTGCAGCTTCCAGCGGATTCATGAAACTTCCTTTCAGTTCCAAGAAGGAAACCTTCGCGATGTATACTTCCAGGATCTCCTGCGCCAGCGGCTCATCGTCAATGATATAGCAGGTGAGCTTTTCTTTCATCATGCTGTAATTGAAGACCATGAATTTTTAGAACAACAGCAAATGTTTCGCCCGTGTTGTGAATGTCCAGACTGTGCCGGTCGGGATAAAGCAAGGCCAATCTTTTTCTCACATTTGGTAAACCAATGCCGCCATGTTCCTCAAGGACAGTAGACAGGTTTTTACCAACGGGGTTCTGCACGCTGAATGTAAGGATATCTTCCATGACATTCACCTTCACTTTCAGATCGCCGGGATTGAGTTTCGCCGGGCTGTGCTTGTAAGCATTTTCAAGAAGATGGATGAACAGCAAAGGTGCAATATTGCAGGTTTCCGTTGCTCCTTCTATTTTTAAATCCACGGGGTTTTGTTTATACCGTAGTTGTTGCAAACTCACATAATCCTGTAAGTATTCCAACTCTCTTGCCAGCGGAACCAGTGGGGCATTCGATTCATAAATCATATAACGCATAAGAGATGCCAGTTGCATTACGGCATCAGGGGCAGCCGGTGCCTGCTTGTACACCAGTGTATGGATATTATTCAAAGTATTGAAAAGAAAATGCGGGTTAATCTGCGACCTGAGATAATAGAGCTCCGCTTCCACCGCCTGCTTCTCCAGCTGCTCTTTTTTCACAGTATTGATTACCAGGTTTTCAGTGACCCTCGCCAACCAACCCAGGAAAAGAAAAATGAATACCATAGAAACCAGGGTCATGCTATAATACTCTATGAAAAGATCCCAGGTGTCAAATTTTTTATAATGAAAAAGCAAAAATGGAAAGGGGCCGGTCAACGCAATGCCAATCAGCCTCAGCCAATAACCACTTTTCTTTTTTTTGCCCGAGTAGCGGGTGAGCAGAAAAAAATGGCTGTAAAAAACATACATACAGGTAAGGAGAAAACCCACGGTTAAAGTAGGCCAGTGATCACTATCCTCACTCAACTGAAAGGCAACCAGTAATCCTAACAGTAACCAAAGAACAATGTGGATCCGTAAGAAAACCTTTTTAATCCGGTTCATAGCACAAAGGTATTTTTTCCTGCCATTCTCTAACCACCTGCTCGACCAGCTCCTGCTCTCATTCTATGAAATGTCAAATAGAGCCTGTAGCTGCACTGGCAGAAGCAAATCAGTTATTGGTCGAACACATATCAGCATTTGTATAACGCTTTTTGCTTTCCGGTCAGGTAACAATTGCTTTGCTTTTTACAGAGAAGAAAGTCACCGCCAGGTGTTCACTTCTTTTTTTGATGAATAACTGAAGTAAAAAAAAGATAAAATGGAAAATCGCTGGATTGGATTGTCTATTCGCAATATATCGAAAACTTACGCCAGTGGTGTACAGGCATTGAGTAATGTATCATTGAACATTCCGCCTGGTATGTATGGACTATTGGGTCCAAACGGTGCAGGAAAATCCACACTGATGCGTATGCTCGCCACACTGCTGGAGCCCGATGAAGGACAAATATTTTTAGGGGATATAAATGTTGTGAAACAAAAAGAAGCCGTGCGCCAAACGCTGGGCTATCTGCCCCAGGAGTTCGGCGTTTACCCTAAATGTACTGCAGAGGAATTGCTAGACTATTTTGCAGTGTTGAAAGGAATTACCAATCGTACTTTAAGAAAAGAAACCACCGCCGCCCTCCTCAAACAAACCAATCTCTGGGATAAACGAAAGCAGCAACTGGGCGGCTTCTCCGGAGGCATGAGGCAACGCTTTGGTGTTGCGGTGGCCCTGCTCGGCAATCCCGGATTATTGATAGCCGACGAGCCCACCGCGGGTCTTGACCCGGCCGAGCGTGTACGCTTTCTCAATCTTTTAAGCGAGATAGGGGAAAATAGCGTGGTGATCCTCTCCACTCATATTGTTGCGGATGTGGCAGAGTTGTGCACCAACATGGCCATTATCGATAAGGGACAAATCCTACTGGAGGCACAACCGACGGATGCTGTGGCCGCGCTTGAAGGAAGGATCTGGCGTAAACTGACAGATAAACATCTTCTCCCTTCATTGGAGAAGGAGCACCACGTCATCTCGGCTAAATTGCTGGGAGGACGTAACATGGTGCATGTTTACCATCGTCAAAAACCAGGTGAAGGTTTTGAGCCGGTACAGCCGGATCTGGAAGATGTGTATTTCAGTGCAATGAAGGGCTGCTTTGGCCAGGCCGGTCGGCAGCAAAAAGTGGAGGGGATACTGCTATGAAATTCCGAAAAATTTTTACGCTGGAGTTCAGTTACCAGATCCGCCGGGCTACAACATGGCTAAATTTCGTGGTTATTTTTGTTTTTGCCTGGCTATGGGTCATTGCCAATTATTTATATGATGCCAAAGAGGGATATTTTTTATTGAACGCACCGGTTGTTATTGCGGCAGTCGTAGTATTATGTTGTACTAAATGGCTTTTGATAGGAGCGTCGGTTGCGGGAGATGCGGCAGCACGCGATGTACACAGCGGTATGTTTTCACTTACTTACACCGCTCCTTCCGGCAAAGCAGCATATCTTGGCGGAAGGTTTCTGGCCGCTTTAGCACTCAATATCCTCATTCTGTTCGCAATCCCGGCCGGCATTCTGGTGGCCATGCATTTTTCCGGTGTGGAGACCGACATCCTGGGTAATTTCCATGCTGCGCCTTATTTCACGACATTTATCTTTCTCGTATTGCCCAATGCTTTTTACGCAACGGCCATTCAATTTTCGGTGGCAACACTCAGCCGCAGGAATATGGGAAGTTACCTCGGAGGAGCCATCCTTTTTGTGGCCGCGTTTATTGTGGGTCAAATGCTTCAGTATAAAGGGGAATGGGGAAATCTGATAGATCCTATGGGTTTCACTCCCGTTATGAGTCATCTATCAAACTGGAGTCCGCTGGAGAGGAATTCGCGGCTGATATTGCCGGAGGATTCATTCCTCATTAACCGCATCCTGTGGTGCTGTATATCATTAGTTTTGCTGGCGTTTGCGTATTTCAGGTTTAGGTTCGTTTTGCCGGAAACCGGGCGAAAAGATCGGCAGGGTAAAAAAACAAAACCTGGTGTGGCAGCGCGGGAGAGATTTCATCTGCAAACGATTGAATCACTGCCGCAGGTTAAAGGAACCTATGGCCTGTCCACGCAACTGCAACAGTTCAGGCTTATCGCCTGGAAATGCTTTCTGCAGATTGCAAAAAATAAGATTGGCCTTCCATTGCTGGCTTTTATTGCCTTGCTCGTGGCAGCAGCCATGCCCGGCAACCTTGATGCCAGGAATGTGCCATTGCTTCCCAGAACCGACCTGGTGCTGGATTACCTGACCGCCCCTATTACAACACCTACAACTTTCTGGATTATCATTGTCCTGCTAATCATTTACTATGCCGGGGAATTGGTATGGCGGGAACGGGAAACGGGCATGAGCGAAATAACCAACCCGGCGCCCGTGCCGGAATGGGTTCTTTTCCTGGGCCGTTACTTCGCAATGATTTTAGTATTGTTGGTATGGCTGATCTTCCTGATGTTGGCGGGGATAGCAGGTCAGGCAGGAATGGGTGGCGCCAAAACCGAAATCGGCCTGTACCTGAAAGTATTGTTCGGACTGCAGTTGATGGATTGTCTGCTTTTCGTTTTGCTGGCGCTACTGATACATGTGCTGGTGAATCATAAATTCATAGGTCACCTGGCAGCAATGCTGGTTTATGGGTTGATCGCATTTTCGGCTAAACTGGGTATTGAGCACAAGCTGCTCATCTTTGCTTCCGGTCCGCATTGGACCTATACTGATATGGCCGGTTTCGGTCCGGGCCTGCTCCCATGGTTGTGGTTCAAATGCTACTGGATAGCCTGGTCGCTTGTACTCGCGGTGATTGTAAAGCTTTTCTGGGTTCGTGGCAGGGAAACAAATATTATATCGCGTCTAAAGCTGGCCCGATCAAGATTCACCCGGTCTGCAGCAATGGTGACTTTGATTGCTTTAACTGGTGTCATGGTATCAGGCGGTTTTATTTTCTATAATACAAACGTCCTGCATGAATATAGGAACACTTCAGCCGTAATGAAAGAGCGGGCTGATTACGAGTTGCGTTACGGCCGGTATTTCAACATACCACAACCACAATTGAAGGGTGTAAACCTTCAGGTGGAAATCTATCCAAAGCAGCGGGCGGTTGAGATTCAGGGCCATTATCTTCTCGTGAATAATACAGGTGTGCCCATCGACTCGATTCATTTGGCTACAGGGTCAGAAGTTATAAAAGTTGCCATTAAATTTGACCGGCCATTTCAAGAAGTGCTCGTCGACACAAATCATCACTACAATATTTACACATTGATGCAGCCCATCAAACCCGGCGATTTACTGCGTTTAAACTTCAACGTTAGTTATAAAGCCCGGGGCTTTTCCAATAATGGAGCAGACCTGCAGGTGATTCAAAATGGCACCAGCTTCAGAAATATTGAATGGTTGCCGGTTATCGGCTACCAGCCTTACCGGGAACTGGATGAGGTTGGCGCAAGGAAAACTTATGGCCTCGTGCCCCGGCCTGTTTCGTCATCGCTTTATGATACTGTAGCTCACCGGTATGCAGCTTTTCCCGAGCAGATCAGTTTTGAAGCCATTGTGGGCACCGATGCGGATCAAAAAGCAGTGGCGCCGGGAACATTGCGCCGGAGCTGGACAAAAGAAAACCGCCGCTATTTTCATTATGTTACGGATGCGCCTATCCGGAATGAATATTCATTTTTCTCGGCCAACTATGCTGTGCTGGAAGGGAAATGGGTAGGACCGGAACAAAAGGTTTCGATTGAGATTTTCTATCCCCCCGGACTTACAGAGAATCCCGCCCGGATGATCCGGAGCGCACAGGCTTCACTGGATTATTACACAAAACAATTTGGTTCCTACGCTCACCGTCAAATTCGTTTTGTTGCTCATCCGGGTTATGGTTTTGGGAACCATGCCTCGCCCATCAACATTACTGCGGAAGAGGGATTTTTTCTCATGAACCCGAAAGATGATCCTCGCGGTTTTGACCTGGTATCGGCAGTTGTGGCGCACGAAGTGGCTCACCAATGGTGGGGAAATCAACTCAAGGCTGCAAATGTGGAAGGTGCAGGTTTGATTACTGAAAGTCTCGCATGGTACTCAGCCATGGGTGTTATGGAAGATCAATACGGTGCTGAGTATCTTGATCGGCTCCTGAATTTTTTGCGGGAAGAATATGAAACCCCGCGTACCCGTGCCGCATTGCCACTGTTGCAGGCAAATGACTGGTACCAGAATTATCGGAAAGGTCCATTTGCGATGTACACGTTAAGTCGTTATATCGGCAGGGATCGGGTTAACGGTGCGCTCAGGAACCTGCTGGTCAAACACCGGCCGGGAAGGGTGCCTTATGCAACTTCGATTGATCTTTACCGTGAGTTGAAGGCCGTCACACCTGATACGCTTCAGGATTTGCTGCATGATTTGTTCAGGGTCAACACATTTTGGGAGCTGGAAACGGAAGCGGCCAACGTCAAACAGATCAGTGCAAGCAGATGGCAGGTGGCCGTTAACGTTCATGCGAAGAAGTTAGTAGTTGATAGTGCTGGCGTGGAGACAACATTACCAATGAAAGAATGGATAGAAATCGGCGTTTTCGCTCCCGCTGCAATAGGAAAGAAACGGGGTAAACAGCTTTATCTGAAAAAGCACCTCATTACATCCGGCAGACAAACCATTACGTTGATGGTACAGGAAAAACCCGATCAAGCTGGTTTTGATCCACGACATTTAATGGTAGACTGGAAATTAGTTGATAATTACAAAGGGGTGGAATTGGTAAAATAATTTGATATCTACAGCTGATAATTTAGTGTGTGAATGTCCGGATGAAATAATTTTATCCATGGAGTGGAAGTTGCAAATATGCATAACAAAAATTATGAAACCACTGGTAATTATTATTTGTCAGGAATTTGGACGGCAATATTACCAGTAATACCAGCCATGTATGCGATATATCGCCTGACGAAAACATACCAAATGTCAAAAAAATAAATTTGACAGTAAGTTATGCGCAGCAATAATTTAAAACTGTATCTGATATTCACAGCTATATCTTTTGTCATGAATTTTACCGGAATGATGGTATCTGGTCTTCCCTTATATTATCAATGCGCTGATCACATCTGTAATTGTTTTAGGGATACTTTTATTATTGCTGCAGTTGACCGGTGAAAATTCTTTGAAAACAAATATCAGGATGATTGGGTTTCATCAAACATCACTAAGAGGGATATTGCCGGAATTATAATCTCAGTTGTGCTCCTTATTTCATATCCGATAATTGGGATATTACTGAAAACAAAACTCGTTTTAGCGGAACACTGGTAGCTGAATATGGCAGGACTTTTTTTAACCGGCGGATTAACTGAAGAAATGCTGTTCACGGGTTATTTTTTCGGCAGCCTGCGACAAAAAATGAGGTTTGGAAAAGCAGTTTTTATATCTGCAGTATTTTTCGCATTGGCACACCTGGTTATGTTCACCTATATGGATTGGCGGGTGGCCTTTCTGTCAACTCTACTCGCGGTAGCGAGTTCAGTTCTACTTGCATTTTTGTATGAGAAAGGAAAGAGTACAGTTTGGAGTCCTGCTATAGTGCATACCATTATCAGAACAGTTGGGCTGGTCGTTACGACAGGAAAACAGAATTTTATCCAATTTTCACTTGTCTGGATAATGGCTTGTATGGTGTTACCATATATCGTCTTAATGTTTTACGGAGATTTTAGAATGATCTGGACGAAGCGGGATGGAACAGTCGGGGTTGTGATATTGAAGTGACCACTGGCGGTATGTTGTGGTTGCGGATCGGGGCTTAACGTATGCCACCATTCTTTGGTTCTTAATATATATCTTTATCGGGAAGCCAGGCAACGGTTCCGGCTGCACGAACATGAAATGAATCACCATCTGCAATGCATATAGAATTCCTTAACCTGTCAATTTTTTACCCAGAGCAATTATGACAATGACAGATGCTGAGGAAGGCTTAAAACGTGTCATAGGAGTTCCGGGGCTAACACTCACCATTATAAGTGGTGTTATTGGCGCGGGCATTTTTGTACTACCTGCTACGGTGGGCATAACATTGGGAGCATTTAGCATATTTGCATATATAGTTTGCGGCATCCTGTTGGCAACCATTCTGCTTTGTTATGCAGAAATAGGAAGCCGCATTACTACCAGCGGGGGTTCTTATGCATATGTAGAGGCAGCATTTGGCAGTCTGCCCGGTTACATTATTAACTGGCTGTATTTCTTCGGATGGAGTATTTTGGGCAGTGCTGCTTTAATGAACATTGTTGCAGATTCCTTATCTGTATTGTTTCCTGTATTTACAATTCCTCTTGCTCGTGGTATATTATTTTTCAGCCTGATTTCATTTATAGTGTTATTAAATGTGTTTGGAGCAAAGCAAAGTATGCGTGTGCTAAAGCCAATTATTGTAATAAAAATGCTTCCACTGATTGGAATTATCATTTTTGGATTCGCTTATGTGAAATCTTCTAACCTGCAATGGGACCATTTGCCATCATTTAAATCATTCAGCGATACATCACTTGTTTTATTTTTTGCATTTGCGGGCTTTGAAACATCATTGGGTGCAAGCGGGGAAATTAAAAACCCTGAACGTACGGTTCCGCTTAGCATTTGCTTTGCTGGAGTCGTGGTGATAATTGCATATATTCTTTTGCAAATCGTGGCACAAGGTGTGTTGGGTCCACAAATGGTTTTGTTTAAAGATGCACCTCTGGCGGCAGTGGCTGAAATAATTATAGGGCCTATTGGTGCAACCATTTTATTACTATGTGCCGCGCTTTCTTGTTTTGGAAACGTAACACTGGATATTTTGTGTACACCACGGTCATTATTTGCCGGTGCAAACGATGGATTATTTCCAAAAAGTTTGGGTAAGGTACATCCTAAGTTTGCCACACCATACATTGCTATAATTGTTTACGGGGTACTCATATTTATCGTTTCCATTGCCGGAGGGTTTCAGCAATTAGCAATTATGGCAAGTGCTATTATACTGCTTGTTTATCTTGCTGTTGTTTTGGCAACCATCAAACTGCGAAAGAAAAAAATGAAAGGGGAAGATAAATATTTTAAAGCGCCAGGGGGATTAATTACCCCTGTAATAGCAATCCTCGCTATCCTTTGGCTGCTTACCAGTCTGGGCAAATGGGAAATTCTTTCTACCTTTTTATTTATTGCAGCAATTATCATTATTTACTTTATTACAAAATGGTTGAAACGAAAGGATGAAATTGTGGAAATTGCCAAATGATAAAACAACTGCCAAATTTGATTTGGGAGATGGCCAGAAATAAAAAATGGATATCCTGATATAAAGTTTTTCACTTTCGCGGAAATATAAAACATGCAAACTGAACTCAACAATATTCTTCGGCAACTACTGGATGTTCAGCTGGGGAAGCTGTGGATGGGGAAAAATTATTCCTCCCGGCTAAACAAAATCTCCGAAGAAGAAGCATTTATTAAGCCAATTAAAAATATGCATTCAATCGCAGAACTTCTTTCTCACCTGACTGCGTGGAGAAAAGATGCCTTAGTAAAAATCGAGACAGGTAAAGGGGTTTTGACGGACGATACAAAGGAAAACTGGATGCCCGTTGGCGAACTCAAAAAAGCTGGCTGGGGAAAGATTAAAACAGAATACGAACAAAGTTTGACAGATCTATTAGAAATATTAGAGACCAGAGACGATACTTTTTTGAATAGATCATACTATGACGCAGACTACAAAGGTGAATATACATACCGGTTTCTTTTGGAAGGCTTATTACACCATGATATTTATCACCTTGGACAGTTGGGAATTACCATTAAATATTTAAGCGAGAAATAATATGCGTTGTAATTTTTTGGTGAAGCAGGAAATCATTAAGAAGGTTTGCCGTGGTTAAATTACAAGACAAAACAATAAAAGTTAAACAACAGCGGTGTGAGAAAATATATAAATATCTTAATTTTATGGGCGCTGTTAACCCTTGTCCCGTTAAGTATTGTTTGATTGCGTCTCCAGTTTGTTGCGGGTCTAAATCCTTATGTAGAAGGCATAGTCATCACTTTTATTGTGGCAACAACAGTTTTAATTTACAGGCTGGTTTTTAATGCTTTTAAAATGCATACAGAATTTTCACCTGCTGCACATTTCGCAATCGGCTCAGTTAGCTACCTGGTTTTGATTTTTATAGCGCAGGTTTTTTTTGGAGCATCTTCAGTAGACTTTCATTTGCATGACACCTATTTTGTGGTGTTTTATTCTTATCCGCTTTTTTTTATTTCACTATTATTGGGAACGTTTACAGTAATCTATCATTGGTTTGCTAAAATATCCAGTAAGCAAATGAATAATACGTTGGGATATATACATTTTTGGATTACATTTTTAAGTATTTCATTTCTCCTTTGGCCCACGCCTTACTTAGGGTTGGCGGGTATGCCCCGGCGCTATTACGATTATACCGATTGGTCTGCATTGAATTCATTTTACGAACAAAACCAGTTTCTTTCCGTTGCCGTTTTGTTATTGCTTACCTCGCAGCTCTTATTTGTGATTAATTTTTGCACTGCTATTTGGAGGCGTTTGCGGAGAGTAGGTCATTTATAGGTGTAAGGCTGGAGGATAGGAGAGAAAATAGTTGCGATTTTACGAAGATGAAAATGCATCATCTTGATCATGTCTGGATAAAAATAAAATCACCACGATTAAAGTCAAAAAGTATCAAAAGAAGCCAAAAAATGAAATAGCGAAAGTCTTGAAAATTAAGAGAGAGTATTAATTGGAAATAAAGTAATGTGATAAACCTTGAACAATTTTAAGTCAAATGCTTATAATGAATTGCTTGATTCCTCGCAACGGATAGACACTTCTATCCTCCGAAGAAAAATCTAAAGTCTTCATCATTCACATTTCGCTTCCCCTTAACTTCACTCCATCAACATTGTAATCGCCAAAGCTTGCGTAATGATTCGATTCTGTGTCTTATTAATAATATCCATCACTTATACTATTACTGGTCAGTCGCAGCAGGGCACTCCGATCGCCAAACACGTGATCACCTCCCAACCTGGGAAGACAAGTGTACGCGTCAATGAAAAAGGAGATTTAATAATAAACGTATCGCCACGGGAAGCACAAAAATTTAAGGCAAAGGGCTCGGTGCATTACAGCGATTTCGGTGCAACAGGCAATAGCAAAACTGATGATATCGATGCCATAGCGGCCACTCATGCTTTCGCTAATCAATATGGATTGTTGGTGAGGGCCGATAAAGGAGCAACTTATTATATCAGCGGAAAGGAGCGTACCGCCATCATACAAACGGATACTGATTTTGGTGACGCCAATTTTATCATTGACGATACCAAAGTGCAAAACCGAAATGCGGCTATTTTTGAAGTAAGTACCAACCAGGTACCGTTCAAACCGGAAGGAATAATTTCACCACGCAAAAGCCAGCGGCAACTCAATTTCTCTTCTGCTGCTACTTGCATCATCACGGCAACGGATACACTGGTAAGGCATTATATCCGCTTTGGGCCCAACCAAGACAATGGATCCCCGCAGAAAGATATATTCATTCTGGATCAAAACGGTAATGTAGACAGCAATACGCCCATCATTTGGGACTTCAACAACATCACAACTATCACCGCCCTGCCGCTTGACAAAAAGATCCTCAACATTACCGGCGGTCGTTTTACCACCATCGCCAATAAAGCAGAATCGAAATACACCTATTATACGAGGAACATCTCCATTCAACGTTCCAATGTTGTGGTGGACGGACTGCAGCATCGCATCACTGGTGAAGGCGACCAGGGTGCTCCTTATGGCGGTTTCATCAGTATCAGCAACTGTGCCTACGTAACTGTGAAAAACTCCATTCTTACCGGACATAAAACATACCGCACCGTTGGTTCGGCCGGCGTGCCAGTATCCATGGGTAGCTACGACATTTTAGTGAATGCCGCACTGAATATTTCATTCATCAACTGCAGTCAGACCAACGACATCAACGACAGCAGGTATTGGGGCATCATGGGTTCCAACTACAGCAAAAACCTGTTGTACGACAGTTGTACTTTTTCCCGTTTTGATGCGCATAAGGGTGTAGCCAATGCCACTATCCGCAATTCCGTACTCGGACATATGGGCATCAATGCTATTGGCAGTGGGACCCTAACGATCGAGAATACCCGCATTTACGGCAGGAGCCTGGTGAATCTGCGCTCCGACTATGGCAGTACATGGGAGGGAACATTCATTATCCGCAACTGTACTTTTGTACCTGAAGCGGGCAGGCCCACCAGTCCCGTGCTGATCAACGGATCATATTCCGGTCAGCATAATTTCGGGTATACCTGTTATATGCCTGAACGCATCATCATCGAAAACCTCACCATCGACGACTCTAATCATCCGGCCGATTATGACGGTCCGGCCATATTCGCCGACTTCAATCCGCAGATGAAAAATAGTTCCTACGTCGAGCGGTTTCTTTATATCAGAACAAAGGAAGTTGTGTTGACGAATGTGAAGACTTCGAGTGGGAAAGGATTGAGGGTGAGTGATAATGGGGTGATGTTTGAGGGGGTGAGGGTTAGGGTGGGGGAATAAGTTAAATTATCCAACCTGGTCTCAGGCTTTTTAGGTGTAGTGCTGCAGTAGCTATTAAATGCTTTAAGCATTACACTCTTTGAGCATACTCATATATTTAGTATAATGACACTAAATATATTAGTTTTTACAATTGCCTTTCTTAACTTTGCGATCTGAATGGTTAATTCTTTTAATCAAAATTCGGTGTAAATAAAAGTGGTCGAATCTCGCCACTTTAAAATCTTCTGGCTCGAGGTGGTGAAGAAATGTAAATGTGTGAAATATGAAGAAGAATAAAATAATTGAAGTAAAAGGAAGGGAAATAAGTCTTTACTCGGATAAGGCGGATGACTATATTTCACTAACTGATATGGCTAGGTATCGGGATGCCGACCGTACCAATTACATCATTCAAAACTGGATGAGAACCAGAAGTGCTATTGAATTTTGTGGGCTATGGGAACAATTGAATAACCCGGATTTTAAACGCATCGAATTCGATGCGTTTAAAAATGAATCGGGGTCTAACAGTTTTGCGCTTACTCCACAAAAATGGATAGAAGCCACCAACGCTAACGGAATTATTTCAAAATCAGGTCGTTATGGTGGCACTTTCGCTCACCGGGATATTGCCTTTGAATTTGCTACATGGATAAGTGCCGAATTCAAGTTCTACCTTATCAATGAATTTCAACGTCTTAAAGAAGATGAAACCAACCGCGAAAAACTCGATTGGAATCTGCAACGAACACTAGCTAAAGTAAATTACACTATTCACACCGATGCCATCAGGGAGATACTCATTCCTGAAAAACTGACTTCCAAACAAACCTCTTTTGTTTACGCCTCTGAAGCAGATCTACTCAATATGGCACTTTTTGGAAAAACAGCTGCCGACTGGAGAGCCCAAAACCCTGGTGCCAAAGGCAATATTCGTGACCTGGCAACTCTTGAACAACTCGTAGTACTATCTAATTTGGAAAGCATCAATGCGGTATTGATAAGGCAAAACTTGGAGCAGTCCGAACGCCTGACGCAACTCAACCAAATTGCCATTACTCAAATGACCACTTTGGTCACTAATGCCAGGCTGAAAAAACTCAAATAAATGGACTTAGTAGAAAACTATTTCCTTCGTATAAAGTATTTAAAGGAACCGTTTTTGAAATTGCCACCCAGGCATAAGAGAGGACAGGACTGCCTATGGTAAAGAGATATTAGAAAATCTATCTAAAGAGTTGAGGAAAGAATTTGGAAAAGGGTTTTCCGAAATTCCCCTTCCCCCCAACTCCCATACCTTTGCGCCATGCCCACAACAAAAACATCCACGGACACTATTCTATCAAAATTAAAGATCAAGGCGCTGAATGCCATGCAACTGGCGGGGATTGATGCCATTGATCAGCATAATAATGTTCTGCTCCTGTCTGCCACGGGGTCGGGGAAGACATTGGCTTACCTCTTGCCACTGGTGAAAATGCTGGACGCGGCGAATACGAATACCCAGGCGATGATTATTGTACCCTCGCGCGAACTGGCGCTGCAAATCGAATCGGTATTTAAAAGTATGGGCACAGAGCTGAAAGTGACCTGCTGCTATGGCGGTCACTTGCGGGAGACAGAAGAAAATAACCTGAAGCAGCCGCCGGCACTGCTGATCGGTACACCCGGCCGCCTGGCGGATCATATCCGGCGAGGTAATATCACTGTCGATACCATCGAAACCCTGGTGCTGGATGAATTCGACAAATCGCTGGAACTGGGCTTCCATAATGAAATGTCATTTATCATCAGCTCTTTAAAATCGCTCACCAAAAAAGTATTGATCTCTGCCACCCAGGGTCAGGAGATCCCCGCTTTTGTAGGGATCAGTGAATTGGTCACGCTGGATTTTCTGCAGGATAAAGATGTGGACACAGGATTGGCCGTAAATACTTTACAGAGTGATGGGAAGGATAAACTGGAAACACTCTTCAAATTGATCTGTATGCTGGGCAACCGGCCGATGATCATTTTCTGCAATCACCGCGAATCAGTAGAACGGACCAGCAACTTGCTGAAGGAAAAAGATATTGTCAATGTGTTTTACCATGGTTCCATGGAACAGCAGGAAAGAGATGCTGCGCTATGCAAATTCAGGAATGGCACATCAAATGTATTGGTGACCACCGACCTCGCATCACGCGGATTGGATATTGCGGATATCCGTTACATCATCCATTACCAGTTGCCGGCCAACGAGGATATTTTTACGCACCGAAATGGCAGAACTGCGCGTATGGATGCCAGTGGTACCGCCATTCTGATTTTATCTCCGGAAGAAAAACTGCCGGTTTATATTGATGCAGATGTGCCGAAGATCAATCTCCCGGACACCATTACGCTGCCGGACAAACCAGTGTGGTCAACTTTGTTTATTGCAGCCGGTAAAAAAGATAAGGTGAATAAAATTGATATCGTTGGATTCCTGACGAATAAGGGCAGGTTGAAAAAAGATGATATCGGGTTGATAGAGGTGAAGGATTTTTTCTCTTTCGTGGCGGTGCGGAAAGCAAATATTGGTCAGGCGCTGCAGCATATTAAGGATGAGAAAATAAAGAATAAGAAAGTGAAGATCGCGGTGGCGAAGTAGGGGCGCGCTTCGCGCGGGCTTTTTGCCGGGGAGACGGGGAGGCGGGAAAGAAGTTTTTGAAAGACGCTTCGCTTTGGAAGAAACGCTTCGCTTATTTTTTGCCGGGAAGACGCTTTGCCGGGAAGAAATTTTATTGGGTTTTGAATTGCATTTAAATTAATTCCCGCCTCACCGTCTCACCGGCAAAAAACCCGCGCGAAGCGCGCCTTCAAAGCGCAGCGCCCTTATCCTCCTTCGGCACGGCGCGACTGCCACTGTATAACTCGTATTCCAACAACCGGCAATCAATCACACTGGTATAAAATTCTATCCGGCGTTTGGCTTTCAACCCAATTTTTTTGGCGAGATCAATATTCCCCGTAAACACATAACCGAAATACCCGCCGCATTTTTGTTTCATGAAATCACCAATCCTGCTATAAGTATTTTCCAATTCAATCACATCACCTAACCGTTCACCATACTCCGGGTTCACATAAAAAATACCGGGCACATTTTGTGGTATTTCAGTATCCGCAAAATCACAAACAGAAAATTTGATGAGGTGCGACACACCAGCGGCAATTGCATTTTTCTTCGCATTGTCAATCGCCCTCGCGCTGTAGTCTGTCGCAATAATTTGTAGACCCTTCACTTCAGTGATTTGCTTTTCCAGCAAAGCATCTTCCTCCAGGTAAACAGCATCATCATAACCTTTCAAATGCATAAAAGCAAAATTGGTCCTGAACAATCCCGGTCGCCTGT
The DNA here is from genome assembly GCA_031425315.1 of Chitinophagales bacterium. Taxonomy (GTDB): domain Bacteria; phylum Bacteroidota; class Bacteroidia; order Chitinophagales; family Chitinophagaceae; genus Pollutibacter. The sequence continues at coordinate 10,279 of JANPJC010000348.1, read as the reverse complement.
TGGTGGCGATCATTGCCGCTTCAATGGCAACAGTACCCGAGCCGCACATCGGATTTACAAATGGAGATTTTCGATCCCATTGAGTTGCATAGATGGTTGCTGCAGCCAGCGCTTCCAGCATTGGCGCCTGTCCGGGAATTTTTCTGTACCCATGTCTCCCCAAAGAATCACCGGATGTATCAATAAATATTTCTGCATGTTCATTTTTCCAGAACAGGTGAATCACTGCACCCGTTAATGCAGAACCTGTTGATGGCCTTGTGCCGCGTTTATCGCGCAGCCTGTCTACTACAGCATCCTTCACTCTCAGGTTGGCAAACATGCTGTTATTGATCGTAGGATTATTGACATTGCTGGTGATGGAAAAATATCCTGGTTCGGGTAATATATCTTCCCATGGATACTCTATTACATTTTTGTAGATGTCATCTGCATCTGATGCTTCAAATTTTTGCAGACTGTACAATACCTGGCTGGCACAACGCAGATTCAGATTCAATTTTATACAATCATTAATTGATCCGATGAAACGAACACCTGTTACAAATGTTTCTTCTGTTTTGAATCCCAATGCTGTTATTTCCATCTCCAGGTAAGGGGCAAGCCGTTTGGGACAGGTAATAATGATAGCTCCTTTATCAGTAAATAAATTCATGAGGGGCCAAAGGTAAAATCTTCCTGAATGAAAAGGGTAGAAATAAGTTTTGGTGGGAGGTATCAAGTTTCAGAAAATCCAATAGCTGCTGGTCAGCCGACATTAAAACCCGCACACAATTCTAACAGAGACATTAGCGATAAATTAATTTTTGTATTGTTACCTAATTAGGTAACTTTGTATCGTGGGACAGAATTATATACGTGAGGTTTTTTTCTATAAGAATTATTTCCTTGATTTTTATAATGAATTGACAGAAGATGTTCAAAGGAAGTTCAACTGGACGCTTGAACTTATTGCTACGATCGACCGTGTTCCCAAAAAGTATTTTCAACACATGGAAGGGACGGTTGGGATTTATGAAATCAGAGTTGAGTTTGGCAGCAATATTTTCAGAGTTTTTGCTTTTTTTGACGAAACGAAGATTATTGTAGTGGCAAACGGTTTTCAGAAGAAAAGTCAGAAGACACCGCGAAATGAAATTGAATTAGCAAAGAAAATTAAGAAAGAATATTTCAATGAAAAAGACAAAAAATAAAAACCTGACATCTTTGTCTGAACATATTGACAGGCAATATGGAAAAAAAGGTGCTCCAAAAAGAGAGGAGTATGAGCAAGGCTTTGAAGCGTTCAAATTGGGGGTACTTATTCAGGAAATGCGGGAAAAACAAAACCTCACTCAGGAGCAACTTGCGGAAAAATGTGGCACGACCAAATCCTATATTTCAAGAATTGAAAACAATGCAAGCGATATCAGGTTGTCAACATTGATGCGGATAATAAAAGATGGACTTGGAGGTCGCCTGAGATTATCGGTGGCTTATTAATTACAAAGGACGAATTGCTGAAATCAGCGTTATTGTTGTCTTTATTTAAATGATTCATACCCAGACAAAATAAAGAAAAAATTGCTTCAGCTTAAACCTGAGCTACCCATACGATACCATGCTTCTTTATCCGGCTTTTTCGGTTTCATTTTTGGCTGACTCTCATTTTAAAGTGGAATTTGAATTAACGAAACTTTTTAAGTTCCGTTAATGCTGCAATGACAAACCATTCACACAGTTCCGATGACAAAAATTTTAATTACAGGTGCGACGGGAAATGTAGGAATTGAGGTGATGAAGTCATTGCAAAATACCAACCATCAGTTTGACATTTACGCCGGTGTTAGAAATTTTAAAGAAGACAGCATTAAGTTATCTAATTACCAGGTAAAGTTTTCCTTATTTGACTTTACAGATTTTAGAACATACCATACAGCATTGGAAGGTTGTGATGTTGTTTTTTTATTACGTCCACCTCAAATTTCAGCAGTAGAAAAATATTTTAAACCTATAATTGACATTTGTAAGGACAGCGGCGTAAAACACATTGTATTTTTATCAGTACAGGGAGTTGAGAAAAGTAAACTCATTCCACACTACAAAATAGAAAAGCTAATTTTAGAAAGTGGAATCCCATACACATTCCTGCGACCTGCTTATTTCATGCAGAACTTTACGACGACATTGCGTAACGATCTTGTAAATAAAAATCGAATTTATTTACCGGCGGGTAAGGCAAAATTTACCTTGATTGATGTTCGTGATATTGGTTTGGTAGCAGCGGAGATACTGACAAAAACGTCGCAGCACATCAATAAATCTTATGCGTTGACAAGTAAAGAAAAATTGACATTCTCAGAAATGGCAAAAATTCTAAGTGATGTTTTAGGAATCGACATTCAATATAAATCCCCCAATCTTTTTAGCTTCTTTTTGAGCAAGAGAAAAGAGAAGATGCCTTCAATGCTGATATTTGTGATGATGATGCTTCACTATTTCCCGCGATTTCAAAAAGAGCCTGAAATAACAGATTGGGTAGCGAAAATCATTCAACAGCAGCCAATAGATTTTGAACAATTTGTAAAGGACAACAAAAAAATATTCCATTTGGTGAACAAATAGAAATGAATTTCATATCATTTGCATGTTGCTCTCACCATCCTTATCTACAAAAATATTTCTCCCCAGGGCAGTTTTCTATTTACGTAATCGTTTCTACATAAAATGCCGATATCAATTAGAAAAACTGAGAAATCATTTTCAGTCTCGGATCATCGGGATAGGTGGATGCATACATTTCATATGCTTCTTTTGCATGGATGGATTTGTCGCGCGACAGGAAAAGTACAACTGAAAAGAAATTTTCCTGGCCGGAAATTATTTTTCCATATTCCTTCCAGACTTCACGCACGCGATCCATATTGCCAAATCGCAACCATTGAAGAAACTCCGCTTCTGTAGGAATTATCTTAGCCGCCTCATACTTTTTTGCTGAAGCCGAAACACTTTGATATGTTCCTTTCTCAGCAAAAACATAATTGAGGAATAAAAGAGTATTGCGCAGTATGATGTCATGCATCACTTGTTCTTTTGCTTTGTTGGAAGAAGCAATGCGTGGAAATGGATAGAAATCCGGATGCTGTAATCCATCGATCTGAACATCGGATCTTTCAGAGTAAATTAGACTATCGAGGAGGTAGCGATTCATCTTGCTGAATTCGTTATTGTTGATCTGCAGGATCTTTAATCGTACTCTGCGTGGATTATAATACGGCAGGGACTGCAGCATTTTCCCGTCTGCGTAACAGTCCAGACAAACAACACCATCAACTAATTCTTCCTTCATTTGCAGACTTATTCCTGCCTGCGCCATCATACCAACGACTGCCGTTTTACCGGTATCAACAAATGACATTGACCTGGTCTGCTGAATTAAAAATGCAAGATCTTCGGTCATTGCCTGCAAACCCATGGCACCTGCTTCTCCGCGACCATAAAAGGCGGGGGCACTACCATACATCGAAATTGATATCACCACATAACCATAACTTGCGAGATACTCCAACATGACCGACTGATGCAAAGCACCATTGGAAGAAATGTGTAAGATCAATGGAAACTTTCCTGGTGCCGGGCTCGCATCTCGTTTTACCGGAATAGGTGTTTGCAGGATTTTCCTAAATTGACTATCATTGAGTTCACCGCTGAAGGAAGGATTGAGTGCCCCGCTTTTGAAATCTCTGATCAACATCTTACCCAACATATCCGACAAATCTTTTTGTGTTCCCCAATCATTCGCTGCATCATTGAAATAGGTTTTATAAAGAGCGCTTTCACCACTTCCAGTTTCAGCTGGGTACCACATATAGCATTGAACCATTCGCGGATTGCTGCCGTATGTGCGGGAATAATCAGTTTCCAAGATGGTTTTATATCCAACGGCGTACTTTCCCTGTTGTAAATTTCCCCATTGACTGAAAGGTTGTGCAAACCCCTTTTGGATGAACGCCACCAGTAGACATCCAGCAGTGAGAAGAATCCGCATAATGAATCGATTTCAGTAAAAAAAATCAGAATTCGCTGAATGGTTTTGTCAAATCTTTATCAACGGAGGCATTTAATGATGCCAGGTATCGGAGGGTGTTACATAAAAGTGTGCCCCAATATCTAATCAATCAAGTCAATAGTACGTATTTTACTGCGGGTATAAATGACATAGACGATTCAAACGCCTTTATTTTTCGCCAATTATGCGCTATCTGAATTTTGTAAACACAAATCCAACAAATGTATTTTGGTTATTCCTGACGTCTTGTTTCATTATAGTAGGTGCTGGTCATGGAATACTGCCGTTATTTTTTCTTGAGTTTCTCCACTTTCCTTTTCTTACAGACAAAGAATTTAAATTACCGACCAGTTACAATGCAATCAGTCTGGCGTTAATTGGTTTGTTTTTCTTCATCGGACATGCGATGATCATAATTTCCTTTTTTGTAAAGTCAGCGATAAGAAAGTCTCTTTTTCTATTAGTCAGTATAATAATGATTTGGCTTTCTGTTTTGCTTGTGGTCCTGAGTCGGGGGGAAGATGCAGGATTTATACTGGTGACCGGAAGTATCTTTCCATTTTTGCTGGTAACATTAATAACATTGTTCATTCGGCCAATCGATATGATGATTCACCGGAATCAGGTGAAGTGACATTGTAAAAATATTTTTCCTTAAAGGGGTGATTTTCTTCTACTCAATCGTCTTCTGCTTAGAACGATTATATGAGGCCATTAGACATCGCTGCTGTTCAGAAGAAATTCAGAGACTATACCCATCCAAGAGGAGAATGCAGGTCCATCCTTTTCTTCAACCATATCTCAATCATTTCCCTGACCCTATTTGCACTATCCAATCCCCCTTAAAATAGTCTTCCAAAAACCTTAACTTCAAACTACACACTCAACCAATCTTTCTTTCAATGATTCATGCCATTCGATGCCTTGTGTTATGCTGCATTCTGGCAGCCTGCGCAACAAAAGATCAGCAAACTACTGAAACTGAAAATAAAACAGGGCCGCAGGTGCCCGAAGGTTATGTGATCGAAATCGCAGCGGATTCAACGCTGGTCGACTTCCCCATGTTCAGTACCCTCGATGAATACGGACGACTCTTTGTGTTTGAATCCACCGGCGATAAATACAATAAAACCCAGGATGCGATTGATAGTCCGCAGTTCAGGATCAACCTGCTGGAAGATACCAATGCAGATGGCCGGTACGACAAGAGTACCATCTTTGCCGACACAGTAGGCTTTCCGCAGGGAGGCGTTTTTTACAAGGGTTCTCTCTATGCTTCTTCCGCACCGGATCTTATAAAATTCACGGATACGAATAATGATGGCGTCGCTGATACCCGTGAAGTCATTTTATCGGGCTGGGTACTGAATGTGAATGCAAACAGTCTTGTCGGTCCTTCGCTCGCGCCAGATGGATGGTTTTATATGACAAGCGCGATCAATGGTTTCGACGTCACAACAAAAGAAGGTGTGCGGTTGAAAGGCGAAACTGCCAGGACCTGGCGCGTGCGACCGGATGGTTCAGGATTGGAATGGATTTCTGCAGGTGGAATGAACAATCCTGTTGAACTCACTTATACTGAAGCCGCAGAGCCAATCGGTACCGAAACTTATTTTACAGATCCGAAAGCTGGTGAGCGCGATGCTTTGGTTTACTGGATCGAAGGGGGTGTGTATCCCAAACCGAACAATAATATCAAACGAGACAAACTGCCGCTGACAGGTGATCTCATGCCTGTGGTTTCGAAATTTTCGCGGGTGGCGCCATCAGGAATCGGTCGTTACCGTCATACTGCTTTAGGAGAAGATTTCAAGGATAATTTATTCAGTGCGCAATTCAATACACATCGCGTGCTCAGACATAAGCTGGTAAGAGATGGTGCATCCTTCCGCACAGAAGACGAAATATTCTTCTGGAATAACAGCAACGAAGATTTTCATCCCACCGATGTACTCGAAGATGCTGATGGCAGTTTACTTGTGGTGGAAACAGGAGGATGGTTCATCAAAGGTTGTCCCTTATCGCAGGTTTCCAAGCCACAATTGAAAGGTGCCATTTATCGCGTTAGAAAAAAGGATGAGAAAAAGGTTGAAGATCCTTATGGCAACAATATTAAATGGACAACGCTTGCGCCCGACGAACTCGCGAAATACCTGGAAAATGAAAATCCTTTTTTGGCTGATCGCGCACAGCAATCATTGGTTGATCGTGGCGAAACATCCGTTGCTGCATTGAAGCAATTGACGATGAATTCAAAACAGGCCAATGCAAGATCCAAAGCAGTATTCACACTTTATCGTATTGGAACACCAGCTGCAATGGAAGGCGTTCGCGCTGCATTAAAAGATGGGGATGTACAGGTTAGTGTTGCCGCTGCAAGATCAATTGGTTTGGCAAAAGATAAACAGGCGATACCGGATCTTTTAAGTTTAATGATTAGCGGACCAGATGCACTCAAACGACAGATCGCCACTGTACTTGGACAAATCGGAGCGTTGGCGTCGGTGACAGCACTAATCGATGCGTCATCAAAAACAGACGATCGGTTCATCAGGCATGCAATCATTCATTCTTTGATCACCCTTAATGATGTGACTTCGGTTCGTGCGCGTATTGCTGATACTTCCGTTCGGGTACAGGAAGCCGTTATCATAACGCTTGATCAGATGCCGGCTTCACCACTGAATGTTAAAGAACTGACGCCCTTCCTTACACACGCCAATGCAAAGCTGCAACAGATTGCACTCTGGGCCGCTTCACATCATCCTGAGTGGAGCGCTGATATGATAACCTTCCTGGACAAACAGCTGAAAGGAAATGTGCCCTTATCTTCAAATAATCAACTGCTATCAGATATGTTGATTTCGTTTGGAGGAGAACCGACCATGCAAAAATTTATCGCCAACAAACTCAATACCTCGACACGTGAAAGGCAACTGTTTTTGCTTGATGCGATCATGCGGATGAAGCTGAAAGAATTTCCTGCAGTTTGGAGCACCAGCCTGGCATCATTGCTGGATGGTGGGTCAGAAGCTGTGGTGAAATCAAAAGCGATTGAGCTGATTCAATTGCGCAGTATTGAGTCACTCGACCAAAATCTAACTGCCATTGCCGAAAATCAAAAGCAATCCGCAGCGCTGCGGATGCAGGCCATTGAAGCGATCAGTGCAAAAAACAAAAAACTGAGTGTGGGGAATTTTGCATTCCTGGTCGAACAACTTTCACAAAAAGACGAGGTCGCGAATGCACAGCAAGCGGCCGCTATATTGGAAAAGGCAGATTTGTCGGATAATGAATTAAAAATATTGACCGACAAATATCTTCCAGATGCAGATCCTTTTATTTTGCCGAAACTCGTTTCAGCATTTGAAGGCGAACATGCTGCTGAAATTGGAAATGTTTTAGCCACAACATTGGCTAATTCATCAACGCTCGATGGCTATTCGGAAGAACGACTACGCAAAATATTTGAAAAATATCCTCCTGCTGTAAAACCTGAAGTTGATAAGCTCGTCGCGAAACTCAATACTGTCCATGCAGAGCGCATCAAATATTTGAAAGAGATAGAAGACAATTTGGGTAACGGCGTTTTGGACAATGGGCGCATTTTGTTTTTCGGAAAAGCCACCTGTTATACCTGTCATAAGATAGGACCGGAAGGTGGTTTATTTGGTCCCGATCTCACTTCTATACAACGCGACCGTTCTACTCATGATTTGCTGGAAGCCATTGTGTATCCGGGTGCTTCCTTCGTGCGGGAGTTTGAAACCTATAAAGTGAGAACTGGTAGCGGTGAACAAACGGGCATCATCAAAAGCAATACGCCTGAGGAAATTATTCTCGTGACATCATTACATAGTTCCGTACGAATTCCGAAAAGCGAAATCAAAAGCATGACGTTATCAGAGGTCTCCATGATGCCGCAGGGGCTTGATAAATTACTAACGAAAAAAGAGATGGCTGACCTGATGGCCTTCCTGCTTGGACAGGATCAGGATCCGGAAACAGATCAGAAAATTTTAAGACATACCGTAAATCAATAAAATGGAAAGGCGTAAATTTTTAGGACAAACACTTTTCGGCGGCGCAGCAATGTTCAGCGCTCCGGTATTGAACGGCTTTGAAAGCGCAAAGCCATTCAACATGAAATTCTCTCCTGAATTCGGCATATTCAAAGCGGCGTCTGGAGATAGTCTCGTTGATCAGATCAAATGGGGATACGACCAGGGATTCAGGGCATGGGAGAATACTGGATTAAAGTCCCGTTCAGTTACTGACCAGGAAACGATCAGTAAAACGGTGCAGCAGCTGGGAATGGAGTTTGGACAGTTTGTGGGAACGATGACATTTGAACACGTGACTTTTGCGGGCAGAGATGTGTCTGCACGCGAAGCTGTACTCAATGACATTAGAAAATCAGTGGAGATTGCAAAACGCATGAATACAAAATTTGTACACAACGTTTTGGGCATGGGCGATCCGAAATTGCCATACGATTTTCAGATGGCCAATGCAATTGATTTGTTAAAGCGAATCGCAGAGATCTATGAACCGCATGGTATCGTAATGGTGATGGAGTCGATGAATCACAGAACCGATCATCCGGGAATGTTTCTGCATACTATCCCCCAGGCATATGCGCTGGCGAAAGCAGTAGGGAGCAAGAGTGTAAAAGTGTTGTTTGATTTCTATCATGTACAGATCGAAGAGGGAAATTTACTGAAGACACTTGACTATGCGTATGATGAAATTGCTTATTATCAGTTGGCGGATAATCCCGGTCGTACAGAGCCAACAAGCGGTGAGATCAATTTCGTGAATGCGCTGCAATACCTGCACAACAAAGGCTACAGAGGGTTTATGGGATTGGAACACAGAACTAGCAAACCCGGAAAAGAAGGCGCGTTAGCCGCACTAAATGCGTATAGAGTGATTGATCCGAAATCGTGAATGCGCTTCAATATTTAACTGCTTAATCTTCTAAAGAATGAAGAAACCGGAATTAATACAAAATAAAAATCTTTCTGTCCTTTGTGACTGGTTTTAATCAGCATAGTTTTTACCAGTGTAATCTTTACCGTTGCTTTTCCGCTTTTTCCGTTTTCCCGTTGACCGATTTGTAGCGGCAAGGCATGCCTTGCCGCTACAAATCGGACATTTCGGTTTTCCCATCAACTAATAAAGAATTGAACGAATCTATATTTCACATCTGATAGCCGGAAATAGCAGCTAATATCTGAAATGAAGAAACGGGAATAAATTCAAAAATGCAGCAGCGGGCGATTCAAAATCGTTGAGTAAAAATTCAGGCTGCTTATAAAAACAAATTGCCCGATCCATTAGTAGCGGAAAGGCATGCCTTGCCGCTACTAATGGAAGTTTCGGTTTTCCGTCTTCTATGAATGATTTTGAACGAATTTATATTTCACATCGGATAGCCGGTAATAGCCGATGAGATCTGATATGAAGAAACGGGAATTAATACAAAATGCATCAACGGGCGATTCAAAATCGTTGAGTAAAAAATTCAGGCAGCTTAGCGGTGCTTTTTTGAACCCCTTCCTCCTTCGCTTTGCTTCGGCGGACAAGTAGGCACAGAGAAAAATACAAAAGAATTCCTATGAGCATTATTGCATGATTTATCACCTGAGCTTTTTCTTCAAAGCGAAGCGCCTTTCTTAAACTTCTTTCCCGCCTAAACGCCTCCCCGGCAAATAAAAAACCCAAATTTTCAGCCAGGTAAAAAAATCTTAACTGCTGGTACCCTGGATAAATCAACAGATTTTGCGCCAGGAAGAATACTTGTATCACGTTTCAATTTAGAGAATTGCAAATTGATTTATTAATAACTGAATAGATTAACTTCAGTGATCAATTATCTAAAGTTGAAGAGAAAGTAACCACCTGTTAGTAACACCGGATTAAGCTGGATAGTTTAAATTCAAACCCTGCTAAATGAGAGAAGCGGTTATCCCCTTTATTAACCTGGATTTGATTCAGACACTTGCAATTGCCGGCATTGTCTATTTAGCTGGAATGATGCTTAAAAAGAAAATACGGATTTTTGAACGACTCAACATACCATCTGCTGTTTTAGGCGGATTGCTTTTCGCAGTTATTAATCTTGTAGCTCACGACAGGCTGCTGAATATCAAATTCGATACTTCCATGCAATCATTGTGCATGGTGCTTTTTTTTACCTCAGTTGGAATCAATGCGAGTTTTGTCTTG
>JANPJC010000347.1:0-13322 GCA_031425315.1 Chitinophagales bacterium | reverse complement strand
CGATTGACGATTCACGCAGGCAACGGCTGTTCCTTCCCACTTCTCACTTCTTTCTGACTTTTCTTAATTCAAGAAGATTCAAAGCGTTGGGATAAAATCCATTTACATTCGGCTGTACAAGATGAATCGCCATATCGTACCATAACGGAATAACCGGAGCTTCATCGATAGCGAGTTGATCCATTTTACGATTCAAAATTATTCTTATGCTATCATTCGTTTCCTGCAATGCAAGCCGGTATAGCTCATCGTAATTTTTATTACTGAACCTGGTATTGTTTGGTGGCACAGGGTTTTCTCCATAAAAGACACTCAGGTAATTTTCTGCATCCGGATAATCTGCTATCCAGCTTCCTCTGAAAAACAATGCCTGTCCATTGGCGATTTGTTCAAGTAATGTACTCCGCTGTACGGTTTCCACCTGAACAGGAATGCCGCATTCTTCAAACTGCCTGGCAATAAAAGCACCAAGCTCTGCATATACAGGCACTGTTAAAAGTTTTACTACTGGTAAACCCTTCCCGCCGGGAAAACCGGCTTCAGCTAACAACTGTAAAGCTTTCGGTTTATCATAAACATAACCTTTCACCAATCCCTGTTCAAAGCCCGGCATTCCCAATGGCACAAATCCTCCTTCAGCAGGCGTACCAATAGAATTACGCAAATACAACATCATCTTTCTTTTGTCTATTGCATAATTCATGGCCTGCCTCACCTTCTTCAATCGCAGCGGCGAATTCTTCAATAAAATATTATTGGTATCACATAAAAAACCAAGATATTCTGTATTGAGGTATGGATGTTTTTGCAGTGTGATTTTACCCTCCCATTCTTTTTTCAATTCACCATTTCGGGAAAGAATTTCATCTTTGAAATTCGCATCTATATCATTCACGAAGTCAAGCCTGCCCTGCCTGAATTCCAGGAACTCAGCAGTTTTGTTGTCAAGAAAAGAAATTTTTACCGCATCGATATATGGCAACTTTTTTCCGTCAATATCTCTTTCAAAATAATGCTCATTTTTCATCAGGATCATCGACTGACCTTCATCCCAGCTTTTAAAGGAAAATGGCCCGGTACCGACAGGATGCCGACCGAAATCCTTTCCATAAAACTCAACTGTTTCACGGGCCACAACAGACGCATACTGCATGCTCAAAATGCCCAAAATGGGATGACAGGGCCTTACCAGTTTCAATTCAAATATGGTGTCATTAATTGCCCTGAAAGGTTGAGCTGTATCAACCCTTCCATTAAATATCCATGCACCGGGACTTGCCACAGCAGGATCAATGATTCTGTTGAAACTATATACTACATCTTCAGCTACCAGCCTTCTGCCTTTTCCATTGGCAAAACTTTCATGATCATGAAAATAAATATCATTCCGAAGAAAGAATCTATATGTAAGCCTGTCTTCAGAGATGGCCCAGTTTTTTGCAAGCGAAGACTTCACCTGCAACTGGCTGTCTACTTCCAGCAGAGTGTTGTACAGTTGATGTACCGCCCACATAACAGGTTGATTCTTTGCAAAGGCAGGGTCAAGCGTGCGAATGCCTTCCGGTTGATTATAATAGAAAACGTTGGTACTGTTTGCCTTTCGTTTGCAGGAAAGGCATAACAAAATCACTGCAGAAAGTACAAACCACCGATATCGCATTTTTCTATTCCCGAATTGTTTTAATCAATTTATAAATGTAAGCGTTAATTTATCAAGCAATTATATCTTGAGAAATCCACATGGTATTATACCACTTGTAACTTTATATGGCGTTGCAGTACTGAGTTGGTTTTTATAATGTAATTTCCCTATTCACTAAATTATAGTCTGCAGTGTACATTAAGTTCATCCCTGTAAAAGTCATCACAATAGTAACAATTTTCCTTTTCCACGCAGGCGCTGTACTTGCACAGTTAGGCCCTGATAAACCAAAAGCATTCACTCTCGCTGATACCTTACGCGGAACGCTGAATGCCGACCGTACCTGGTTCGACATCACGCATTATGCTATTCATGTAAAACCGGATTATATTTCAAAAAGTATTCAGGGCAATGTAGAGATCAGTTTTAAAGTGCTGTCAGCTGCAAATAAAATGCAGCTCGATTTGCAGGATCCGATGTTAATCACCGCGGTGGAATGGAACGGCAATAAATTAAATTTTACCAAATCCGGCAAAGTAACTTATGTTGATTTTGGTCAATCTCCGGCAGTTGGATCAAATCAAAAGATAAAGGTCGAATTCGCAGGAAATCCTGTTATAGCGGTGCGACCGCCTTGGGATGGCGGATGGATTTTTAGTAAAGACCGCAAAGGCAATCCATGGATGAGTGTGGCCTGCCAGGGCCTGGGGGCAAGTGTTTGGTTTCCATGCAAGGATCACCAGAGCGATGAACCGGATAGTGCCTCATTATCTATTACAGTACCTGATTCTTTAATAGCTGTAGGCAACGGAAGATTGAGAAGCAAAACCAGTATTGGTGACGGCTCAACAAATTTTACCTGGGCCGTTACAAATCCGATCAATAGCTATAACATTATTCCATACATAGGCAAGTACACCAACTTCACTGAAAATTATGGTGGGGAAAAAGGTAATCTCGATTGTAGTTACTGGGTACTTGATTATAATTTAGAAAAAGCAAAAGCCCAATTTGCACAGGTTCCGTTGATGTTGAAATGTTTTGAAAGCTGGTTTGGCCCCTATCCATTTTATGAAGACAGTTACAAATTGGTAGAGTCGCCACACCTCGGAATGGAACATCAAAGTGCAGTAGCTTACGGTAACGGCTACCGCAACGGATACCTGGGGCGGGATTTATCTAATACCGGATGGGGCTTGAAATGGGATTTCATTATAATTCACGAAAGCGGTCATGAATGGTTTGGCAACAATATTACTACCAATGATATTGCTGACATGTGGGTACATGAAGGGTTTACTAATTATTCGGAAACTATTTTTACTACCTGCCAGAGCGGAGTTGAAGCAGGTAATGAGTATGTGCAGGGAACCCGCAAGTTGATTGCTAATGCCAGTCCTGTGATTGGCCCTTATGGTGTTAATGAAGAAGGTTCAGGGGATATGTATTATAAAGGTGGCAACCTCATCCATTACGTTCGCCAGTTTTTTAAAGATGATGAAGCGTTCAGATTGGCCATGCGGGAAATGAATAAAACATTTTATCATAAAAATGTAAATACTGCAGACGTTGAAAAATTCTGGAGTAATAAGACGGGGAAAGATTTGTCAAAACTTTTTGATCAGTATTTAAGAGATACCAGGATTCCAAAGCTGGAGTACAAAAAGAAAGGAAAAACGATTCAGTATCGCTGGGCTGATTGTATCAAGGGCTACAATGTGCCGGTGAAAATCAAAATAAATGATAACACAAGCCATTGGATAACTCCAGCAACATCATGGAAAAAAGAAACCTTAGGTGAAACGGTGAGTAGCGTTGCTGTGGATCTTAACTTTTACGTGAATGCAGAAGAGTTGTTGTAAGTTTTCAGGGCGGAGTATTCTTACAGCTAACTGATTACTGCCCTTCGCTTGCTGCCATTTCATTATTCCTTGGTCGGCCACCGCCTAAATAACGACGTTCCCAGTACACTTCATCAAGGTCACTGATGATCACGCCATTGGAAACCGATGCATGAACAAATTTGTTGTTCCGGAGGTATACACCTACATGTGATACTCCACCACGGGTATTGAAGAAAACCAGATCGCCTTCCTTAAGACTGTCGGCCGGAATATTTTCGCAAAGAATTTTTTGTTCCCTCGCAACTCTCGGAAGAGAAATATCATAAACTGAACTTAATAATCCCTGCACAAAAGCTGAACAATCTATTCCATTTCGGGATTGCCCGCCATAGCGATAAGGCACACCCCACCAGTCTTCGATATACGTAATCAATGATTGATTGTTGATCTTTTCAACCTCTTCATTCAAAAGGATTGCATATTTAAACTGTAAAGGCTGAAAGAATTCAATATTATATGCAGGATCATTTACATTCATCGGCTGAACTTTCTCTCCTCTGAGATCCGGCATCCTTTGATCCTTAACGCCTGGTAATGAATGTGTTGGTGAAGAGGATATAGTGATGTCATCAATAAACTGGCTATTTCTACCTGACCTGCTCACACTTTTTCCAGCAGGTTTCAATGCCTGACAGCTGGTAAGCGCAAAAGCAATCGTCATTGCGATTGTTAATGGTTTCAGAATTTTCAGTACTGATAATTTAGATAAACAAGATAAACAAGTCATTTTGAACACACAAAAGATATTATTGTGGAAAATCAAACGGCTATTTCGCCAAATTATTACCGAATTTCGCAGACTCGTCTCAAATATCAGACCATCTTTAACAAATGCATAAGTTTTCACATTTACACGTCCATACCCAATATTCACTTTTAGATGGTGCAGCGGGCATCCAGGCCCTATATAATAAAGCGATCACTGATGGAATGCCCGCATTGGCCATCTCAGATCATGGCAACATGTTTGGGGCTTTTCAGTTCGTAGCAGAGGCTTATAAACACAGAGTAGATCCTAATGACAAAAAAAGTCCATTAAAGGTAAAGCCCATAGTGGGCTGCGAATTTTATATCACTGAAAACAGGCTTAGGAAGTCGTTTTCAAAAGACGAGAAAGATCCCCGGCACCACCAGATTTTACTGGCTAAAAATGAACAGGGCTATCGCAACCTGGTCAAATTGACTTCGTTGGGTTTTATAGAGGGTATGTATAGTAAATACCCACGTATTGACAAAGAACTCATCCACAAATATCACGAAGGATTAATTGCAACAACCTGTTGCCTTGGTGCTTTGGTGCCTCAAACCATATTAAGAAAGGGAGAAGCTGAAGGCGAAAATGAATTTAAATGGTGGCTGAATATTTTTCAGGAAGATTTTTATGTTGAATTACAAAGGCATGGTCTTGCAGACCAGGAAAAAGTAAATACCGTTTTGCTGAAGTTTGCAAAAAAGTACAAAGTAAAAGTTATTGCATCCAACGACTCGCATTATGTGGATCAGAAAGATTTTAACGCCCACGATATTCTTCTATGCATCAATACTGGCGAAAAGCAGGCCACACCTGCACTACGGGAGTTTAGTGATGATGATGTACTGACAAAGAACAAACGTTTTGCTTTTCCAAACGACCAGTTTTATTTCAAGACGCATGATGAAATGCACAAAGCATTCGCTGATCTTGAAGAAGCCATTGATAATACACGTGAGATAGTTGACAAGGTCGAGTTATTGGACCTTAAGCGGGATATTCTCCTCCCCCATTTCCCTGTACCAAAAAATTTTACTACCCAGGATGATTACCTCGAACATATTACCTGGGAAGGGGCCAATAAAAGGTACAGTGAAATAACACCTGAAATTGAGGAGAGATTAAAATTTGAACTGTACACCATCCGAACGATGGGTTTTGCCGGATACTTTTTGATTGTTTCAGATTTCATAAAAGCAGGTCGCGAACTCGGCGTTTTTATTGGGCCCGGAAGAGGATCCGCTGCCGGAAGTGTGGTGGCATTTTGTATTGGCATCACTAATATTGATCCGATTAAGTATAACCTACTTTTCGAAAGATTTTTGAATCCGGATCGTAAGTCAATGCCGGATATAGATACTGATTTCGACGATGAAGGCAGGCAAAAAGTGATCGACTATGTAGTGGAAAAGTATGGCCGCAACCAGGTGGCACAGATTATCACTTATGGTACAATGGCTGCAAAACTCAGCATCAAAGATGTGGCGCGGGTAATGGATCTTCCCCTGCTTGAGTCCAACATCCTCACTAAAATGGTTCCCGACAAACCGGGTATCTCGCTGAAAAGAGTGCTCCATGCGCCACTAAGTGGTGAAAAGAGCCTGGAAGAAAAGGAATCTCTCTCTGCGGATGAATTGGAAAATGTGAAGAAGATCAGAGAAGTGTATAAAGGCACTGACCTCCGTGGTCAGGTATTGAAAGAAGCTGAAATTTTAGAGGGATCTGTAAGAAATACCGGTATACATGCAGCCGGCATTATCATCGCCCCAAAAGATCTGACAGATCTCATTCCTGTTTGTATTGCAAAAGATTCTCCGTTGTGGGTAACACAAATTGAAGGAAGTGTAATCGAGGAAGCGGGTGTGATTAAAATGGACTTCCTGGGCCTGCGAACGCTTAATGTATTAAAAACGGCGCTGGAACTGATCAAACTGAACTACGGCATAACCATCGATATTGATACAATTCCCCTTGATGATGAAAAGACATTCCACGTCTATCAGAAAGGAGAAACAATCGGAACATTTCAGTTTGAAAGTCCGGGTATGCAGAAATATCTGCGCGAACTGAAACCCGATCAGTTCGGTGACCTGATTGCGATGAATGCCCTTTACCGCCCAGGTCCGTTAGCTTATATTCCAAACTTTATTGACCGTAAGCATGGCAGGGAAGCTATTACTTATGATCTCGAAGAAATGGAAGAATACCTCAAGGAAACTTATGGGATCACTGTTTACCAGGAACAGGTAATGCTTTTGGCACAGAAAATTGCTGGTTTCAGCAAAGGGGATGCAGACGTGTTGCGTAAAGCTATGGGTAAGAAGCAAAAGGCAGTTCTGGATAAAATGAAGGGACAATTTTTGTCCGGCGCTACTGCAAAAGGTTTTGCTGCAGATAAACTTGAAAAGATCTGGACCGATTGGGAAGCATTTGCGCAGTATGCATTTAACAAATCACACTCTACCTGTTATGCATTGGTTGCCTATCAAACTGCGTACCTGAAGGCTCATTATCCTGCTGAATTTATGGCGGCAGTATTAAACCATGCCGGCAACATTGAAAAGATCACATTCTTTATGGAAGAATGTAAACGCATGGGGCTGAAAGTGTTAGGTCCGGATATTAATGAATCCCTAAAAGGTTTTGCTGTAAATAAAAAAGGAGAAATAAGGATTGGATTAGGCGGCTTAAAGGGGGTCGGAGAAGCAGCAGTTGAATCCATCATTGAGGAAAGAAGGAAAAAAGGTCCGTTCAGTACCATTTTTGACCTCGTTAAAAGAGTTAATCAGCGCACTGTCAACAAAAAATCGCTGGAAAGCCTGGCGATTTCGGGTGCATTTGATTTCTATCCAGAGCTGCACAGGGCACAATATTTTCATATAGTGGAGGGAGAATCTGTTACCGGGCTGGAAAAGATTGTCAAGTTTGGTAACATCTGGCAAAATCAAAGTACAAGTAACACCAATACTCTTTTTGGTGACCTCCCCGCCATGCATGACATTCCGCCACCTAAAATACCAGAGTGCCCAACCTGGTCGCTTACTGAGCTGCTTGACAAGGAAAAAGAAGTAACGGGAATGTTCCTGAGCGGCCATCCGCTTGATCATTACCGCTTCGAAATGAAGAATTACGATATTACACCAATCAATGCTTTCAATGAATTCAAACAGGAAATTGCGGCACAGCAAAATCCTGCTAAACCATTCAGAATTGCGGCGTTAGTCACCGGTTCACAACATAAAATTTCCCGGACGGGCAAGAAGTACGGTGTGTTAAATCTGGAAGATTTTTCAGGTAAATTTGAACAGACACTCTTTGGTGACGTATATGTGAAGTACGCAAATTACTTTGTAACCGGTACCTGTCTTTTCCTTACCGGGCGGTTTGAGAAATGGGAAAGTAGAAACGAATGGAATTTTAGGATCAGTGAAATCTGTTTGTTGGAAACTATTAAGAAATCTTTAACTAAACAGATACAGTTTACGATCAACCCAAAATTATTTACAGAAACACATCTGAATTTCTTTGAAAAGAACATAAAAATGCATCCCGGTAAGTCGAGATTAAAATTTGTAGTCCAGGAACTTAAGGGCGAAAGGTCTGTTGTATTTAATAGTACAGAAAAAGGCTATGAAATGAATGACGAAATGTCTGCTTTCCTTTTTGAACACCCTGAATTAGAAGTTAATGTCGATACTACCGGATAGGTTTAATGTCAAAAGAACATTTAAAGCAATTTGGACTTAATTTTGTTTAATATACCTGAATTAATAAAAGCATTAAATACTCATTCAATGGCAAAAGAATTTAACGACAACAATTTTCAAAATGAAGTTTTGTCCTCTGATAAATTATCTATGATTGATTTCTGGGCAGAGTGGTGTGGTCCTTGTCGCGCAATAGGTCCAATCGTTGAAGAAATTTCGAAAGAATATGAAGGTAAAGTGAACGTAGGTAAAGTGAATGTGGATCATAACCCTCAGCTTTCGATCAATTACGGCATTACTTCAATTCCTGCGATATTGTTTATAAAAGATGGTAAAGTTGTAGACAAACTGGTTGGCGCACAGCCAAAAGGTAACTTCCTGAAAAAGATTGAAGCGCATATGTCTTAATCAAATTTTTCAATCATAAAAAAACCGGCTTAACTTTCAGGTAAGCCGGTTTTTTATTGTATTTTCTATAATAATATTTTTTGCCTAAAACTCTTAATAAGAGAATTCGGCTGCTTGCAAATTGAAAAAATGAATCTGAGATTTTTTTTACAAAAGAAAATGCTTGTGACGCTGCTGATTACATCAGTACTTGCTGTCGTTGTATACTTTTTCAGCCGAAAACCTGAAGTAAGTTTTAATGCTGATATCAAACCCATTCTGAATGCAAAATGTATTTCATGTCATGGAGGCGTAAAAGCAAAGGCCGGGTTTAGTGTTTTGTTCAGAGAAGAAGCATTAGCGCCAACAGCTTCAGGAATACCAGCCATCATTCCAGGCGATCCAGACGCCAGCGAACTTATCAGGCGTATTTCTCACAAGGATCCTGATGAAAGAATGCCCTATAAGCATGAAGCACTGACTGAAGCAGAAATTAATCTTTTCAGATCGTGGATAAAACAAGGTGCGAAGTGGGGTGATCATTGGGCTTATGTACCGGTTGCCGAAATACCGGTACCGGAGAGAGATTCAGCGTGGGGAAATAATGATATAGATAATTTCATCTTGCAGAAATTGAGAGATAAGAAATTATCTCCTTCTCCTGAAGCAGATAAGCCAACTTTATTACGAAGGCTTAGTCTTGATATCATCGGCACATATCCTGATGATAAAATTGCGTACGGATATTTAAAAGACAGCTCCTCAGCTGCTTACGAAGTTCTTGTAGATTCACTGCTGGCTTCCAGATCATATGGTGAAAAATGGGCGGCCATGTGGCTTGATGTAGCCCGATATGCTGACACAAAAGGATATGAATCCGATTACAACAGAACAATATGGAAATACAGGGATTGGGTCATTAAATCATTCAATGAAGACAAACCTTACAGCCAATTCATTACCGAACAAATGGCTGGAGATTTAATACCCGGTGCTTCTGAAGATCAGTTTGTAGCGACAGCTTTTCATCGCAACTCAATGAATAATGATGAAGGAGGAACAGACAATGAGGAATTCCGCGTTTCGGAGGTGATGGACAGAGTGAACACAACCTGGCAGGGATTATTGGGTACAACATTTTCTTGCGTACAATGTCACAGTCATCCTTATGATCCTTTCAGGCATGATGAGTATTATAAATTCATGGCCTATTTCAATAATACAAGAGATGAAGATGTACCGGAAGAATTTCCATTGCTTCGTCATTATCCTGATTCAGTAATGGGCCAATTAAAATCTGTTTCAGAATGGGTAAAGGAAAATGGTACTCCACAACAGGCTGATAAAACATTACAATTTTTGAAAACATGGCAGCCTGCGCTTTACTTTCATAATGTTGATAGTATTAATGAGCAGGCCGCTTTGAACAACAATGCAATTGTAATAAGAAAAGATGCCGTTTTTGCTTTTCATAAAGTTGATCTCGACGGCATTGGCAGAATGATGATCGAAATTATACCCAGGCTTGAATCAGAAGGAACTATTACTGTTTATCTTGACTCAGTTGATGGAAAACTGTTGGGAAATTTCAGTACGATGCGGGCGAAGAAAAACAAGAAGAAAAAGAATAATGAATCTGTTCAGTTCGGCGTTCCCACCAGTAGAAACAAGATACTTGAATTTGAAACACTCAAAGGTTCTCATGATGTGTATTTCGTATATCGGAATCCAACGTTGAAAGACAAAAAAGAAGATGCAGGTTATTTTTACTGGATGGGCTTTATGCCGGAGTTTCCAGGAAAAAATAAAGAATCATATACTACTGCAAAATATTCGTTTGACAGTTTGTTAAATGCAAATATCGAAACCACTCCCGTGCTGATGGAGAATACCCCAGGTTATAAACGAATCACGAATGTTTTTGAAAGAGGGAACTGGCGTACAAAGGGTAAAGTAGTGGAGCCTGCCATTCCAGCACTTTTTGCAGCAGTAATTGAGGATGAAAATTTTGAACCGGATAGGCTGGGTTTATCTAAATGGCTGACTCACAAAAAGAATCCACTGGTTGCCAGAACATTGGTGAATCGTTTATGGGAACAAATTTTTGGAGCTGGTATAGTGGAAACACTGGAAGATATGGGCACACAGGGGATGTTACCTACTCACCAGGAATTACTGGATCATCTATCATGGAAATTGATGAACGATTTTAATTGGAGCATAAAAAGGCTCGTAAAAGAAATTGTCATGAGCGCCACTTACCGTCAGGCTTCGAAATTGACTGAAGATGTAAAAAACAAAGATGCCTTTAATAAGTATTTTGCCCGTGCACCACGTATAAGGCTAAGCGCAGAACAGATGCGTGATCAGGGTTTGCATATCAGCGGACAGCTAAGTAAAAAAATGTATGGCCCCAGTGTAATGCCGTGGCAGCCTGATGGAATTTGGTTATTTGCTTACAATGGCGACACATGGCAGACCAGCTCCGGAGAAGATCAGCACCGAAGATCTTTATATACATTTATGAAACGTAGTACCCCCTATCCTGCAATGATTACATTTGATGGTACATCACGTGAAACCTGTTCAGCGAGACGAATCAGAACCAATACACCATTGCAGGCATTAGTAACCCTGAACGATTCTACTTATCTAAATATGGCACGTCAACTTGCAAAAAGAATGCACAAAGCGGCTCCTGAAAAAATCGAACAGCAGGTTTGCAAAGGATATGAAATAATGTTATACAAACCGATAACGCCTCATTTGCAAAAAGTTTTTACAGATTTATATAGTTCTTCATTGATAGAATTTAAAGGTGATCCTGAAAAAACCTGCGAGATGGCAGGCATTCAGGACGAGTATAATAATCCCGAATTTGCCGCATTGGTTGTAGTAGCCAATGCAATGCTTAACCTGGATGAAATAATTACAAAAAACTAAACTGCACGAATAATCATTCATATGAAAATTAATCAGCAGGATAAATACTTATTAGAACAGGCACAGGCATCAATAAGGCAATTGCATACCCGTAGACATTTCCTTCGCGAAAGCGCGATGGGTTTGGGAGCATTAGCTTTCGGCTCGATGCTCGGCAACTGTGGTACCAAAACACAGGTGCCAAAAGTATCCACCGACATAAATTTTGATCCTGTAAGGCCCATGTTGCCAAAGGCTCCACCTTTACCTGGGAGAGCAAAAAGTGTTATATATCTGCATATGGCCGGTGCTCCTTCGCAGTTAGAGTTGTTTGATTATAAACCAGAATTGATGAAGATTGATGGGCAGGATTGTCCACCTTCATTTTTAGATGGTAAACAGTTTGCGTTTATTACAGGGGTTCCAAAAATGCTGGGGCCGCAGGCAAAATTTGCGCAGTATGGCGAATCACGTGCATGGATAAGCGAAAACCTGCCGCATTTGTCAACTATCGCTGATGAAGTAACATTTCTCAAGGCGGTTACAACAGACCAATTCAATCACGCACCTGCACAATTATTGATGCATACCGGCAGTGCCCGCATGGGCAGGCCTAGTATGGGAAGCTGGGTGACTTATGGATTAGGTTCCGAAAATCAGGATTTACCCGGCTATGTAGTATTGACAAGTGGCGGAAGCTTTCCTGATGCCGGAAAGAGTGTTTGGGGTAGTGGTTTTCTGCCTTCAGTTTACCAGGGTGTTCAATGCCGCAGTGAAGGGGATCCTGTTTTATTTATCCGTAATCCGCATGGCATGAGCCGGGAGATCCGAAAGGCAAGTATTGATGCGATCAACCTCGCCAACCAGGCTGCATACGATGAATATAATGATCCTGAAATTCTCTCCAGAATGTCGCAATATGAAATGGCTTTCAAGATGCAGATTTCTGCACCGGAAGTCATGAATATCAATGATGAACCACAATACATTCATGATATGTATGGCACAAAACCAGGCAAAGCCTGTTTTGCGAATAATGTTTTACTGGCGCGAAAACTGGTGGAGAAAGGTGTGCGGTATGTACAACTTTTTGACTGGGGTTGGGATGCTCATGGCGATAGTCCGGGTAATGCAGTGAATATAGGTCTAGTTAATAAATGCAGAAGTGTTGACAAGGCAGCGACGGCCCTGATACTTGATTTAAAACAACGCGGGTTACTCGACGAAACGCTGGTTGTTTGGGGTGGTGAATTTGGACGTACCCCCATGCAGGAATCAAGAAACGGATTGCAAAGTCCATTTAAAGGCCGGGATCATCATGGCGAAGCATTCACGATCTGGATGGCTGGAGGCGGCATCAAAAAAGGTTTCACTTATGGCGAAACCGATGAGATAGGTTATACTGCCCTGAGTGGTAAGGTTGAGGCTTTTGATATACAGGCTACAATCTTAAATCAATTAGGTTTCGACCATGAGGCATTCACCTATCAATTCCAGGGAAGACCTTTCCGATTAACAGATGTCGGGGGAAAAGTGGTAAGAGAAATCATTGCTTAGAAAGAGATGAAGTGAGAAGTACGAAGTGCGAACTGTGAAGTAACAGCCGTTGCCTGGGTGAGTTGAGAATTGTGATTTTTAATTCATCCTACTTATCTAAATGCAAATTCTGTATTGGCTTTTGCTCTGTGTCCCAACATTTACATCAGTAATAACTTATTGCGTAAATGCAAGGAATCGAAGTTATCTCTATTCAAGCATTTTTTGTTACACGGAGAAACAGCGGGAGTTTAAATCCAGGAGATTCACGGAGACAGTTTCAGAGTTTGGTATGAAATAAGGTACAGTTATTTCTAACATCTATCAACTGTGTATTGGCTGTTTCCTGCTTACTGCTTACTTCTTTAATGTATTGGCTGTTCTCTACCGTCTACCTTCTACCGACTACTGTCTGTGGATTGGCTGTTTCCTGCTTACTGCTTACTGCTTACTTCTTTAATGTATTGGCTGTT
>JANPJC010000346.1:0-6821 GCA_031425315.1 Chitinophagales bacterium | reverse complement strand
GAACGGTTTGAATTAGAAAATCACCGGCTTCATTCAGATGCTATCAATTCAGGATAGCACTTTAATAACCATCAGGTATTAATTAATACTCACACATTTGCCTATGCGAACGATATAACTAAGAATGTTGAGTTTGCAGGGCCGGTATTAATTGGTTTATAAATGAAGAGGGTATCCGTATCTCAGATTCCTATTTCCACAGAATTACATCTTTAATCTGGATAACATTCCATTTTTAAATTGACAGTAATACAATCGATGTTGTATTACCGTCAATCTGTTTATTTCAATACGCTGCATGATCATTTATCCACCTGAACCTCTCAGTATTTTACTTCGTACTTCGCACTTCGTACTTCTCACTTGACTTCCATTGTTCCCTGCATTATTCTCCAATGGCCAGGGAATGAACATATAAATGGATATTCACCTTTCGTTTCGGGCACTTTAAATTTCAAAGTATAGCTGGATTCCGGGTTCACCAGTGGAGTTGAAAATAAAACTTCAGCCATTTTAGGAACATATTGTTCTGCTGCTCCGTTAGGATCCTGCGCCATAGCATCGGCTGCGGCCCCTACTTTATCCAGGCTTCCTATTTGAAGGATCAGTACATTATGCTGCATGAAATCTATATTATCAAAAACAATTTCAACAATTGATCCCGCTTTTACGCTCAACCTGGTTTTGTCGAATTTCATTGCATGTTGAATAGGCTTCAATACAATTGTTTGATCAGTTTTGCCCAGATCATTTGCAGCTACAGGTGAGAGCAATTCCAAACCAGCTTCAGTAATGTATCCCCCGAAGTTGAAGGAAGTATCTGGATAATTACCCGGGCGTCCCGCTCCTTTCTGATCATCAAAACCTACTCGGATACCCTGCTTTAGTGACGATGAAAACAAGCCTTTTGCTTTAGCAAACGCTACTTCTTTATCATTGATCAATAACAACAAACGTCCATCAGAAAGATGTTTGCTTTTGATATTGAATTTTACAGGCAAGGGCTCGGTAGAACTCAACGTGGTTTTTTTGCCATCAACATTTACCTCATATAACAATTTCCCATCACGAACATAAGTGGCATATCCATTTTGCTTGTCTCCATGCGCAATAATAATTCCATAAGCGCGGTCTTTATTATTAAATTCAATATCTGCGTTAAAAAGAATTTCTTTATTTTTTGCATCCGGCGCTTTGTCAACCTTAATATTATTCCATTTTGATAACTGGATCGCACTCAACCTTGATCTCATTGCAATTCTTTGTAACAATGTAGCTTGTCCCAACTGAGGTTCTTCACTGATACCAGCGGCTCTGAACGCTTCCATAAATCCTTCTGTATGCAAAGATGATGCAATGAATAACGCTTTGCTGATCCATTTATCTTTTACATTTTCATCTTTCTGTGCAACTGCGAACAATTCTTTACCCAATGCTGCGCTTGATGGAAGGTCAGCAAGTTTTAGAATAGCGGCAAGGCGTACACGTAGATCGGCATCATTCAAAACCCCTGATGCTAATATCGCTGCAGCTAAACTGCTATCGGCAGGCAACACCTGCAAAGCGGCTTTTCTTACTCCCGGAGAACTGTTTTTTAATGCTGCAATAGCCACATCAATGGCATCTTTATTACTGCCATCAAAACCTTTCAATCCATGAATGGTCCATAATGCATGAATTGCTGCTGCATTAATTCCGATTTCATCGGCCTTGCTGCTGCTGACCAGTTTGAGTAAATCAGGTAACACTTTTGTATTGCCTGATTCCACCAACAGGCGCTGAGCTGTTAATCTCCAGAATTGATTATTATTTGACAATGCTTCAACAAGATCACCAGCATCATTTTTATCTAAGGTTATTTTCTTTGATGTTGGTCCGTTTTTGTAAACGAGTTTATAAATACGTCCGCGTGTAGTATCACGGAGAGGATTGATGTGCGCGTTACCTTTTCCATTGTCAAAACCTACCGGAGTAGGATTATGCTGAATGATAAAATTGTACCAGTCAGCAATCCACACATTTCCGTCGGGGCCTACTTCTGCCTGAACCGGACCAAACCAGTTGTCCACACTTGCCATCAGACTCCAGCCATCTTTCTCTTTAAACCCTGATCCATTTCTTTCCATAATTGCATTGTGTACAATTCGGCCCGTAGGCTCGCATACAAAAGCAATCCTGTTCCAATATGATTTAGGGAAATTTCTGGCTGTATATAAATTGTGACCAGCTGCTGCGGTGAAACCATTAAACACATCCACCTGGCGCAGGTGTTTAGTAACGGCATGCATTGAATAGTGGCCATCAATTTTTTCAATGCCCGTTTCATTCATTCCAGGAACTTTATTAAAATATGGTTTTGGAATGGCGTAAAATGCGCTATGGGTGTTATTTGCTGTCGAAATAAAAATATCATTCTCTTCAGAAAAACCCAAACCCCATGTATTATTGCTGGTATTCCCCAGAAATTCAAGTTTCTTTCCATCAGGAGTAAAATGGTAAACACCCTGGCTGAACTTCATTGTGTCTGAACTTCCTGCCACTCCATTGAAACCAGAGTAACCTAATACTCCCCATATCTGGTTATCAAATCCGTATTTCAGATTAGAAGGTCCGGCATGCGTATCAAACACACCCCAGCCGGTAATGATATTTTGTCTTACATCAGCTTTGTCATCACCGTTGGTATCTTTCAAAAATACAAAGTGAGGAGCCTGTGAAACAATAATTCCACCATTTGCAAATGCAAAACTTGTAGGAATATTCAAATGATCTGCAAATAATGTAAACTTATCAGCCTTACCATCTCCATCTGTATCTTCGAGTATACGTATCCGGTCGTCTCCTTCTTCTTTATTATCTTTTACTGTGTTAGGATAATCAACTGTTTCAATTACCCACAATCTTCCTTTTTCATCCCAGTTCATGTAAATAGGCTTCCTGATATCCGGCTCTGCAGCGAATAAGCTCAGTTCAAATCCCGGAGGAATCTGAATCAGATCCATTGATTCCTGTGGAGACAATGGAGCCTGCAGCTGAGGCGCCGGATCGCGTTTTTCATAGTTGGGAATGACAGCATCTGTAAATTTCAACTGCGGTTTATTAAGCAGTGCGAGTTTAGCTTTTGCGTCATCACCCAATGCCCACATCAGGCCATTTTTCAATAACTGCAAAAAGCCAGGGTTGTTCCAGGTTTTCCCGTCGTGGCCATAAGCGGTATAAAAAACGCGGCCACTGCCATAATTTTTCACCCAGGTATAAGGCTCGCGATGGTCGCCGTCAACCCTCTCCATCAATACTTCTATATCCTTTGCGAGTTTATCATGCACGTAGGTTTCATCAAACGTGGAAAATTCCTGCTGCCCTTTTATTGCCGGATGTTCAGGTTTTAAAATGGAGGTTGGAAATGAATCCATACCATGTGTTTTAAATTGACCGCCAATAAGCGCAACAACGTCCGCATTATTACGAAAGCACCATGAAGCGCAATGTACAGGCACGAAACCTTTTCCACTTTTGACAAATTCAAGCAAGGCTGCAGCCTGCGAATCGGTAATACTATCATGATTCGCATATAATACCAGCCCGTCGTAATTATCCAGATTTTCTTTATTTAAATCATCGGGATTAGAAGTGTAGGATACATTGATCCCATCTTCAAAAACTTCCTTCGAAAGCAATTCAGCAGGAACTGTAGATTCATGATGTCTGCTGTCGTGGCCAAGAAAAAGTACCTCCAGCCTTTTAGGGCCATCGTCTTTTTTATCTGACTTACAGGAGAAGAAAACAGCGTTCAGCACCACAAGGGTGAGTAGAAATTTGATGGTTCGCATGGCAAAATCGAAGTTTAAGTACAATGTCAGTAAAGTTTACCAATTTCCATTTCTCTATTATATCCAATCCTGACTGTATTTTGCGCTTTTCCCTGATTTTTATCTACATTCAGGAAAATATTCAGTTATAATGAAACAGGCCATACGGAAAACCCTTATTCCTCCCCATCAATTATTCTTAATTAGGGAGCTGAAAGAACAGCACTTTGATCCGGTCTGGCATTTTCATTCAGACTACCAACTCTTTTGGGTAGCAGAAGGAAACGGAACCCGCTTTATAGGTGATAATGTCACGAGATTTGAAAAGGGCGAACTGGTATTCACAGGCCCTGACCTCCCCCATTTATGGCGCAGTGATGATATATACTTCGATAAACAGTCAGGGGCCAATACACTTGGCATTGTATTGTATTTAAAAGAAGATTTTCTTGGAATATCTCAAACGGACAAGGATGAATTTACCGGACTGAAAAAATTGTTCGAAAAATCAAGACGTGGAATTGACATTAGTGGTTCGACCAAAATCAAGGTGATGAATTTGTTGCCGGAACTTTTAGATCTAACCGGCACACGGAGTATTATTAAAGTATTGGAAATTCTCGATCTCATTTGCGAATCGAAAGATTTAAATTTTATTTCCCAGGCTTCATATACCAATACGTTCGGTGAAAACGAGGCTAACAGGATGAGTAAAGTTTATGCTTTTGTAATGGATCATCTTCGGCATGACATCAGGCTCAATGAAATTGCGAAAGAGCTATGCATGACACCAACGTCATTCAGCCGTTATTTTACGATGAAAACCAATCAACCATTTTCCAGATTCGTCATTGGACTTCGTATTCAGCAGGCAACTAAATTGCTGGTGGAGGATGAAAAATCAATTGCAGAGATTTCGTGGGAGTGCGGATTTAAAACCTTATCGCATTTTAACAAACAATTCCGGGATTGTATGCAGTTAACGCCTTCTGCGTACAGAAAACAATTCAAAGCCATCTAACTGTGACGGCTGGTGTGCTGTATGCTTTTTAAACCATTATTTAACAGAAAAATACATTCCGGTCAGGAGCAAATAACCTTTGCCAACTCAAAAAAAATCAAAAATTTCGCAGGCTCAGGTGTCAGACACCTTCGCAGCATTTGATCATGGCGCACGCTTCGAGGTGTCTGACACCTAACGCGAAATTTCATCTACACCCAAACCCAGTTGGTCGAAATCATGAGGTAAGCTGAATAATTATTCGGAAATTAAACCCTGATTGACCAAAGCCAACATCATGGAATACGATAATGACAGGATTATTCAACCAACAGACAAAAAGGAATTCTTTTTCAGCGCCCTGTTAATTGTACTTTACCCCCTGATTAACAGCATGAATTATTTTAAAGCTGAACCTAAAATGTGGGTAGTGCTGATATTGGTCAGTATAATTATGTTTGCTATCTGTTTTTTATTCAGCAAATTAATTCACACATTTTATGCCAGCGGAAAGAAAAATATCATTTTATTTTTCACAGGATTTCTCTTTCTGTTGCTAATGCTGGCTGTGCTCTCCGGCACATTTTCAATCATTCAAAAATTTCAACTTTCATACCAGGCTTCAGAATATTTCAGCCTTTCTCTTCAAAGCCTTATTCGCGAAAGTATCTGGATAATTGTAAATCTGAGTATTGCCGCCGCCATGGCTTTTATGCGCAAAGCGGAAGAAGACAAACTGGCATTAATGGAATCTAAAAAAGAGAGCCGTTATTTTAAACTCAGATACCTGCGTTCGCAACTCAATCCCCATTTTCTGTTCAATACACTTAACAGCATTTATTCTCTGAGCTTACAAAAATCAGACAAAACACCAGAAATGGTTATAAAACTGGCGGATACTGTTCGTTACCTGATTTATGAATGCAATGAAGACAGTATTCCGCTGAACAGGGAGATTGAATTTATCCGTAATTATATTGAAATAGAAAAAATCCGACATACTGCCGATATCAGGTTTAATGTGGAAGGGAACACTGACGGAATAATGATCGAACCTTTTATTTTTATTTCATTTATAGAAAATGGTTTCAAACACGCTATGGATAATTCATTTGACACACCTTTTATTTATATTGATCTAAAAGTTAGAGATAACCACATCCTGCTTAATGTGATTAACAGCAGTAGCGCTGACCTTGAAATGCAGGCTAAAAGAATTAATGGAAAAGGTATTTCAACAAGCAAAAATCTGTTGGAGCTGCTCTACCCTGATGCATATGATCTGAATATCATTCAAACTGATAAAGACGAATCACGAACA
Source organism: Chitinophagales bacterium (assembly GCA_031425315.1). Taxonomy (GTDB): domain Bacteria; phylum Bacteroidota; class Bacteroidia; order Chitinophagales; family Chitinophagaceae; genus Pollutibacter. Next base: position 691 of record JANPJC010000346.1, on the reverse strand, counting down.
GGTGAATTAAGATTACAACATGCGCGCGAAAGATTGGAAAGTCTCTACCCAGACGCCTATACGCTGGACGTTATTCTCAGCAACAGCAGCTTCACCGTTTCGCTAATGCTTAAAAACAGAGCCGCTTGATTAGATGCATAATTGTAGAAGATGAAGAATTGGCGCAGGATGTTATCGTATCGCACCTGAAACATTTTCATCAATTCGAACTTGCCGGCGTATACCGCAATGCACGCGATGCAATTGTTGGATTGCAACAACAAGCGATCGACCTTATATTTCTTGATATTCAATTACCGGGAATGACAGGACTTCATTTCCTGGAAACACTAAAAGATCCGCCACTCGTTGTACTCACCACAGCGCACCGCGAATATGCGTTGGAGAGCTATGAGTTCAATGTAATAGATTATTTATTGAAACCCATTTCACTTGAACGTTTTACCAAAGCCATACAAAAAATATCAGGCGGTAGGTTGTACAATCAAAATTCAGCAACAGTTCCAGCACCCGATCATATTTTCATACGATCAAACAGCAAGTTTTTCAGGGTCAATTTTTCTGAAATTATTTTTATTGAAGGGATGAAAGACTATCTCAAAATTCATACACCGGAGTTCCGTTTAGTCACCCATCAAACCATGGGAGACATGGAAAAACAATTACCATCAAAACAGTTTATCAGAATTCA
>JANPJC010000345.1:0-4789 GCA_031425315.1 Chitinophagales bacterium | reverse complement strand
GCCTGTGAAAAAAACTTCTAATCACAAAGCCGATTTTACTCATGGAGATGCAAGAAAAGGTGATGCGGTAATTCAAAACAGGCAGGAGAGAGAAATCGTTGGCACCCGCATAAATGAAATTTCAACAACTTATATAAAGTCTGAAACGCCTTTCATTCGTTCACAGCCAAATGAAGCAGAGAGATTAACTGTTGAAAGCATTGCGGAAGACAAACAAGCGCAGAGCAAACAAGAAATAAAAACGGCAGATTTAGATTCAACACCTACAATTTTAACAAACCTGGCTAAGGCTTCATCTGATGATTCCCTGGCTACAAATCAAGCCAAGCTAGCGGAGAAGTATAAACGTAAAGTTAATTTTCAGATTGGTGTGAAATTCAGCGCTGGTATAACTGCATTACCGGAAAATTTTTTGGGATCAAGTGATAAATCAGCGATGGCCGACAATTTTTCTCCTGGTAGCAATGGGTTCCCTGGCCTTCCTACATTAAATTATACTTATGACCAGCAGCAATCTTATGGGTTTGAGGCTGGAATCTGGATTAGAACAGCAATTGGTAAAAAAGCGTCGGTAAGTGCAGGAATAGACTATACCTATTTATCTACAATAACAAGTGCCGGCACTATTTCTAATATGAACACCAGTGTATTTAATGGTTATCAATCAGTTTCTCTTAACAGGTACTATTTGCCCGGAGACATGACGAAGTATCGTAATCAATATCATTTGTTACAAATTCCATTAGAGTATGGTATAACATGGGGAGCAAAAACCAGATTGCCATTTGGTTTTACAGCAGGTATACAGCCAGGATTGCTTATCAGTTCAAATGCTTTGTTGAAAGATAATTCCGGGATTTTATATTCAGATAAAAGCAACTATAATAAATTTCAATTCGGTCTCAGTACCGGTTTCAATGTGAGATTATTTAACCGGACAAAAATCCCATTGGATATTGGTCCTGTTGCACAATATCAGTTAACTAATACTTTCCGGAAGAATACTGGATATAAAGGACATCTATTTTACCTGGGTTTTCAGGCAGGATTACCGTTATTTAATGTGAACAGGCAGCAACGCTAATGATTAATCTGTTGTCAGATATTCAAACCGCTGTTTATGAGAAATGGATTTTCACCCAAGGTGCTTGCGCCAGTAATCTTAATGTTGATATTCGGTTCTTCCTGCATTAAAGATAAGTGTACACGCACCTATACATATCTGCAACCTGTATATCGTACAACTGATGAAGTAAGGGCAAATATCAAAAGTAATGCTCCGGTTGAAATTCAACGCACTGGTAAGATCTATTTGAAAGATCAGTTTATTTTTATGAACGAGCCCGACAAAGGCATTCATATTATCGATAACGGTGACCCATATACGCCGAAAAATGTTGCCTTCATCGATATTCCGGGAAATATAGACCTCGCAGTAAAAGGGAATATTTTATATGCTGATTCATATACCGATCTGGTGGCTATTGACATCAGCAATCCACTACAGGTGAAACTAAAGAATGTTACAGAAGGTGTTTTTCCGCACAGACAATATTGGGGAGGATTTGTTGCTGATACCGGCAGAGTGATAACAACCTGGGAAGCCAGGGACACTGTTGTAGTTGCTGATTGCGGCACTGAGGGTGTCTTTGGAATTCTCGGCCGTAAAGATATGCTGTTAGTCAATGGTTGTGCAAATTGCAGCAATGACTGGAGTTTTGCATTAAATTCTTCCAATTCCCCAGGCTCACAAGCAGGTATTGGTGGTTCGATGGCCAGGTTCACGCTGGTAAATAATAATTTGTACACTGTTTCACATAGCAGCCTCAGCGTTTTTAATGTTACAAATGCAGAGGAGCCTTTATTTAAAAAAGACATTTCTATCGGATGGGATATTGAAACTATATATCCATTCAAAGACAAACTTTTTATCGGGTCGATGAGCGGGATGTACATATTCAATATTTCCAATCCTGATGAGCCGGTTCAAACTGGAACATTTACACATGTGAGAAGTTGCGATCCCGTTGTGGCCGATGATAATTACGCTTATGTAACCCTGCGTAACGGTTCAATGTGTAATGGTTTTGTAAATCAGCTTGATGTGGTGGATGTGAAAAATGTCGCTGCACCTTTTCTGTTGAAATCATATCCTTTCACCAACCCTCACGGATTGTCTAAAGACGGCAACCTATTACTGATATGTGACGGTAAGGATGGCCTCAAGATTAACGACGTATCCAATCCTAATGATATTAAATTACTGAGCAGGGTTGAAATGTCGGAGACGTTTGATGTAATTGCCTGGAGAGGCCTGGCATTGGTGGTTGCGACAGATGGCCTTTATCAGTATGAATATTCAGATCCTTCTGCTCCAAAACTTATCAGTAAAATAACTTTTTAATGCAGAAAAAATTATTCGTACTCTTCATCGCTGCATTTTTTGTTCAGGTATGTTCTGCGCAACAACAAAAGGATAATCCGGGGAATAAAAAGATTGTATTTCATTCATTCAACATGATGAATCTGCTGTATAATACACAGGGGCTGAATGCTGGACTTCAATCAGTGAACGGATTTTCATTCAGCGGAACATTTGCAGGTATCGGAGCAGGGATGGATTGGTATGGAATAAGATCAGCGCCGGTATTTTTCGACCTTCGGCAGGAATTCAAACTGGGGCGTGCTAGGTTTTTCGGATATGGAAATATCGGGTATAATATTTCATGGCCGGGTAACAGTGTGGGTCAGCCGGGTTTTTCAAGTGAATACAAAAGTGAAGGAGGGATATATTATGACCTCGGTTTCGGATACCTTATTCCATTTAACGGGAAAAATGCAATGGTAATCAGTGGGGGATACTCTGTAAAGGAAATGGTTGAGAAATACGGATTTTCTCCATGCTCATTCTCGCCCGGCCAGTGTCCTGCAATGCAGTACGAAAGATATGATTATCGCTTTCAACGCCTTTCCCTTAAGATCGGATGGAGGTTTTAAACCTGATAGGCTTTCTGATACCTGTTGCGTTTAAAATCTAAGAAATTTCAAATTTCGCTGAATGCCTTTGAACTTCGTTCGCTTTAAAGGGGAATGCCTGAAAATTTCCTTAAACTTCTCTTCTGTAAGCATTTCCCATTCACGCGTACTGAAATTAAGAATTTCAGGTAGCGGCATGAAGTTCATTTCATCTGTTGGAGTTGAAAACCGGTTCCATGGACATACTTCCTGGCAAATATCACATCCGAACATCCAGTCTTTAAACTTTCCCTGCATCGTATCAGGTATCAATGCATCTTTCAATTCAATGGTGAAATATGAAATGCATTTACTGCCATCAATCGTTTTACCCGGCAGTATAGCATCTGTGGGACATTCATCGATACACTTTGTACAGGTGCCGCAATAATCTTTTGAAAATGAATCGTCGTATTGCAGTGGAAGGTCGATGATTAATGTGGCGATAAAAAAGAAAGAGCCATTTTTTCTGGTGATGAGATTACCGTTTTTTCCGATCCATCCCAAACCGCTTTTTTGCGCCCATGCTCTTTCCAATACCGGCGCGGAATCCACAAAACCACGCCCGTTAATTTGTCCTGCCTGTTCTGTTATCCTGAACAACAGCATATTTAATTTTTCCCGTATCACTTCATGATAATCCTTTCCATAAGCATAACGGGAAACCTTAGGCGATGTTGACTGTTGTGAATCTGCAGGAAAATAGTTCAGTAATAAGGTGATTACAGATTTTGCCCCAGGCACCAATAGGGTGGGATCTATACGCTGGTCAAAATACTTTTCCATATATGACATGGAACCGTGCATTCCTTTGCTTAACCATTGCTCTAGTCTTCTGGCATCATCGTCAAGCTTTTGTGCCCGGGCAATTCCACAATAGGAAAATCCCAACTCAGCTGCAGCAGATTTGATGAAACGCGTGTGGTTAATAACAGTATCCATTTTCCGCTGTTAAGATAGGATGCAATATCGTTTGGAGGAGGATTTTATTTTATCAGCTTTCTTTTCCCGCGTCTCACCATTCTTCTCGTCTTCCCGGCAATGTATTTCAAAGCGAAACTTCTTTTCTATCCTGACAAAAAGAAGTGGTTGAAATAGGGAGCTAAAAATTACTTTCTGATTTTTTGGACACAGAGGGCCGCAAAGGGACAGAGGACGCAAAGGAACAGCCTATGAAGTGCAAGGTAGGAAGTGGAAAGTAAAAAGTTTGTCTTTTCAGCATTCACTCATTGACTCATTCACTCATTCACTCTTTCAGGAATCATTGCTACAGAGCGTCTTCTATTTCCTTACGCAATTGCTGAATGGGTTTTCTTTTTTCTTCTGACAATTCGTTTTTGGGAAAAATAATGGCAGCGTATTTTTTATTAAAATCTATCCAGGGCATAACACCAGAAAAACTCGGTCCGCTGATAATAGCAGGTGTACCATCAGCGGCTTTTTCTTCTACCCATGCGCCAGGTACAGCTGTAAATACACTCAATTCCTTAGGAACATATTTAATCGGCACATCTGGGAACTGTTGAGTTTTTAAAAAGGCGACCGACTCTTCACTTAAAATTTTCTTACCATTAAATTGCCCGTTATTTAAAATCATCGCCAGGAAATTGATAAAATCAAATGCGCTGGACGTGGCACCCTCAGAAGGATCTACAGATCCTTTTTCCGCATAAAAACTGCTGTTGCGCATACCCAATGGTCTGAACAGTTTTTCCTGCGCCACACGATCAAAGCTTTTTTTCGCAACAACCTCTAATACCCGTCCCGCTATATT
>JANPJC010000344.1:0-17336 GCA_031425315.1 Chitinophagales bacterium | reverse complement strand
TCCTCCATAAGTATGTTGATTGGCGCCTACACTAAACATGAGAATATGGTGGTCACCATTAACCCATCGGTCGCATATAAATTATTATATTGCTGATGTATTAAGCCACCAGGATTATCATCCGTTTGGGATGCTAATGCCAGGACGGCAATTTGATGTCAGTTCTTTGAAGTTTCTGTATGGGTTTAATGGCAAAGAGCAATCCATCAAAATCAATCAGAACAGATGTAGTAAGAGCCCATATGCTACATTTATCGCTTAGTTTATTTCCCCTTTGAATAATAACTTTTAACTCCACTTCCCAACAAAACGCAGAGAATATTTCCTCCCTTTGATGGTATTAAACTGCCATCCGCCGTTATCGGTTTTTCGAACGGCAACTTTTATTCCACCACTATAAACATTAAATTCAACCGGATAATTTATCGAACAGGGTTGACCCAGATTGGAAATAATTGCAGTGCTTACCAGTTGATTATTTTTCCACTCCATGTTTACTTCAAATCCATTCCTCGCTTTTATTCCCTTAACTTTCCCATCTGGAAAAACCGCCGGTAATGCAGGCAACAAAACTAATGTGCCAGTATGCGACTGCAGGAGCATTTCAATCATTACAGCTGTTGCACCGCCATTGCCATTCATGATAACATCTTTTCCGTCTGAATTAAAAAAATTTGGAAATAATCCATAGTTATCGAGAGATGATTTACTGAACGGGTCAACATATCTTAACTGATTTTGCCAGGTATTCCATGCACTATCGGACTCGCCTAACCGGGCCCAGCATGCTGCCTTCCATGCAAAGCCCCAGCTGCAGTTTGTTTTTTCGCGTAATGTCAATGCCTTTTTTGCAGCTTCACTCCATTCAGGTGTTAATATCGGTGATATCCCTGTGCCCGGGAAAACCGGATACATGTGGCTCAGGTGCCTGTGCGCCGCGTCCATTGACCTCCATTCATTCTGCCATTCCAATAATTGTCCTTTGGAACCTGTTTGAAAAACCGGCAATCTTTTTAATGCGGATTTTAATAATTCAACAAACTCAAAATCTTTGTGTAATAATGTTGCAGCATAAACGCAGTTGGAAAACAATTCTTTTATCAGTGCGATATCGGAAGTCGAATTCACACTGATCTGAGCAGTATCACCCTTTTCCGTGATAAAAGTATTTTCGGGTGAAACAGAAGGTACTGAAATCAAATTCCCATCTTTACCTTCCATCAGCCAGTTGAGACAAAATTCTGCAGCGCCTTTCATTACAGGCCAGGCTTTTTCCCGAAGAAATGAAGTGTCTCCTGAAAATAAAAAGTGTTCATAAAAGTGTGCCGAAAGCCATGGGCCGGATAAGTTCCATGTGGCCCAATGCGGGTTTCCTTCACCCCAGTTTCCTGCAGCCCCGGTTGAACGCCAGATATCTGTATTGTGATGGGCACACCAACCTTTCATGCCATAATTAACTGAAGCCGTCTTTTCTCCATTATGGGATAAGTCTTCTATAAACTGCAGAAAGGGTTCATGCATTTCAGGGATGTTCGCAGTTTCGACAGCGTAATAAAACATCTGCGCATCGTGGTCGAGGCACCAGTTGGAACTGTATTCAGGTCGTATGCGATCATTCCAGATGCCTTTCAGGTTGGCCGGCTGCCCGCCCGGGCGGGAGGAGGAAATGAGAAGGTATCTTCCATACTGAACGATCATTGCAGTCAGTTCCGGATCATTATAACTTTCCATCATTTTCAGCCGCTCATCAACAGGTAAATGTTTCAGTTTACTTTCTCCCAAATTCAGGTACAATCGTTTGTACAGTTGACCATAATCGCCAATATGGTTTTTTAATAGCTGCTGATAAGATTTTTTTAATGCATTCTGCAGCCATTTATTCGCAGCAACAGATGGATTTTTCCCGTCAATGCCTGGATTGTTCAGGTACCCATTGTAACTTGTTGCAGCCGAAATATAAATTGTTGCAGCATCAGCTCTTTCAATCGTGATTTCAGTTCCTTTTATTTTTGCCTCACCGCCAGCATTTTTAATATAAAGGTGAACTTCAAAACTCATGCTGCTGTCTTTTTCACCATAAATCACTGCTTTGTCCTGGCTTACTTTCCATTGATAGGGAGGTTCCACATGAACAGGCACCTGGCCAATCAAAACAATGTGGTTAGCCGAAATGACTTTTATTTGGTATTTCAATTTACTGGTGAGATTGGCCTTAAAACTTAAACTGCCCTTTTTCTGAGCAACATTATGCATCACAATAACCTGGTCGGGAAAACTGGCGAAAGCTGTCCGGTATTTTCTTTGGTCGCCCTGACCAAATGCCATTTTCGACAGCGAACTATCGAGGTCGAGTTCGCGTATATAACCAGTGGAATCTACAATGCCAGAATAATTGATCCACAAGTCGGCCATTGGCATATAGGACTGTGTGTACGGGCCCTGCATAAATCGCGAGAGACTATCACTTTTTTTATAGTCACCATTCAATGCGGCCTCACGCACCATTGGCAGGTATTTAACGCCGTTAGGATTGTTCCAATTGCGGGGAGCTCCCGACCATAATGTTTCCTCGTTTAGAGAAAGGTGTTCGGAGCTTACTCCGCTAAATACCATCGCACCAAGCCGCCCGTTTCCAATGGGCAGCGCTTCGTTCCAGTTTGCCGCCGGCTTCGAATACCACATTTTTGACGCATACCTGTTATCATTAGCTAATTCCTGGGCAGTTAGATCTGCAAAATGAAATAAAAAGAAAAAAAGTATAGTCAGGTTTGTCTTCATCTTCAATAAATGAATTGCAAAGTATTGCCATTTTTTAAATTCCGGTATGTAAATAAATCAATTCCTTCAAACCTCGGTAATCACTTTGGTTAAAATGTTTTAAAGTAAATCAAAGATTAACCATTGTTGGGTTTATTATAACACTTTCAATAAAACCCCAGGAAACGGTGTCGGCTACACGCCACCGGGCCATGATTATTCAATCATTACCCAGGTGTTGGAAAAGAAAAAATCAAATATTGTCATTACTGCAGAAAAATATGCAAAGGCAGGCATTGCGGAAAGAGAAGCGTCAATAGTTTGTTTCAGGGCGACATATTAAAATTTTCTTGTAAGGCCTATCAACTAAATCCGCAAATTCATCGATCCCAATTGGCTACCATTCATAGTTACTCCACCACATCCAGAATATCCTGCAGCGTATGCGTTTGTTACCGGGGCAGCTATGAAAACAGCTGAAAAAGTATTAGAAGACCAAATAAAAATAATTGATCACATTTGCGATTTCAGGGGCTGGTCTCCAAGAACTTATAACAGTCTTTTTGCTGCCGGATAAGAAGCCGGCACTTCAAGGCTATATGGTGGCATTCATTACGAGACTTCTATTAAAATCGGATTGGAACTGGCTAAAACCCTGGGCAGTAATATCGGAAGGATAAGACTTGTCAATTAAAATAGTTTCTTACTGAAAGCAATGGAGTTAGGCCGGCCTCCCTTTCCAGGGGGTCTCTTTATCGTTGTGTTTCACTTTAGTCGTTTTTACCTTTATTGGCAAAAGATAAATCTTAATATCTCGTATGCAACAAACCATTTTGTTGCAGCAACAACTACATCTGTTACCAGATTTTCTTAACACTGCAATTGATGTTTTGTCAATCAATGTTAATCAGTTAATTTAGACAGCCTTGCTTTACTGAGTGAAAATTATTTTTTTTAGATATGTATAATTTAATTTTTGAAAATAGTTTCCGCATCCCTTTAAAACCATTATAGTTTTTCCATTATAAAATCAAAAACTTAACTCCCGTATCAACTTACCGTTCCGCCATATGATGATCAACAATCGAATTTCAAAAGCCGCCGTAACCCTTAGCACTATTCTGTTCCTGATTTTTATTTATTGCTGCAACGCAACATCCACTGATGCTCACAACACCTGGGCTCACTACGGCGGCAGTGCTGAACAATCAAAATATTTTAAAACCACTGGCATTACAAAAGAAAATGTCAGCCAGATGGAAGTTGCATGGGTCTACCCTACCAATGACAACCTCTCTTATTTTTTCAGCCCGATTGTAGCTGATACAGTGATGTATGTTTTAGGAAAAAATTTCTCTCTCATTGCTCTGAGTGTTGTTACCGGAAAAGAAATCTGGATACACACGAACCTGATGGGCATCACCCGAAGGGGAATAAATTATTGGGAGAGTGTTGATAAGAAAGATAAACGGCTAATCTTTACTTTAAACAATTCTCTCCAGGCGATTGATGCCACAACCGGCAAAACCATTTTAAGTTTTGGTGATAGCGGATATGTAGATATGCGTGAAGGATTGGATCGCGATCCTCCATCGATAAGGAGAATGCAGTCAATGATGCCCGGCGTTATTTACGACAATCTGATTATCCTTGGGTCTGCTCCCGGCGAAAGTTACTTCTCACCGCCAGGCCATATCAGGGCATATAATATCGTAACAGGAAAATTGGAATGGACATTTCACACCATCCCGCATCCCGGAGAATTTGGATACGACACCTGGCCGAAAGATGCCTATAAATATGCAGGTGGTGTAAACGTATGGAGTGAGATTACTGTGGATACTGAAAAAGGTATCGCTTATCTGCCGTTGGGCTCTCCTACTTATGATTATTACGGTGCAGACAGAATCGGCCAAAACCTCTTTGCCAATTCACTCGTTGCGCTGGATGCACGGACAGGTAAACGCATATGGCACTATCAAACTGTTCACCACGATCTTTGGGATTATGATCTCTCACCTGCACCGCAGTTGTTAACTGTTGATAAGGATGGCAAAAAAATTGAAGCGGTCGCCATCGCCACCAAACATGGTTTTGTTTTCGTATTTGACCGGGCAACAGGTGAACCCGTGTTTCCAATTGAAGAAAAATCATTTCCCGCCAGCACAATGCCAGGCGAAATTGCATGGCCAACCCAGCCGATTTCTTCACTACCAGATTTCACCAGACATATCGTAACGAAAGAAACACTGAATCCTTTTTTCTCAGACAGTATTAAGCAGCATTGGCATAAGAGACTGGATGCTGCAAAATCAGGTTTATATGTTCCGCCATCTGATCAGTATGAAACCGTGATGATGCCGGGTGCATTGGGCGGCGCTAATTTTGGCAATACCGGAACAAATCCTGAGAAAGGAATTTTTTACATCATGACGCAGGAGTACGGCTCCATTTATAAACTCGGCAAAGTGGTGCCACCCAAAATTGACCTCTCTGAAAATGAAGTGAAAAAAGTAAAAGCTTTTTACCAGGCCAATTGCCAAACCTGTCATGGCGTAAATCAAACTGGTGGAGCCGGCCCTTCGTTGGTGAATGCCGGACAGCGCATTTTCTATGATGATTTTAAAGGGATCGTAACCAATGGCAGCGGACAAATGCCTGGCTTTACTCACGTTGATGAAGAAACTTTAAAATCTGTTTATCGCTTCCTTGGAGGTGTACCCAGAAGTTTCCCGGGAGTGCGCAGGGATGCCAATGTAAAAGTTGATGGCCCCGTAGTGGATTCGGGTGGCGCGAGGATTAAAACTGATGCAAAAAAGAATGCACCCATGATGGAATATCCGGAAGGTGTTGTTCATCCGCAGGACAGGTACACAACTGACTACGGTCTGGACTGGCCCGGATTGTTATCGCCGCCATGGTCGTCAATGGTGGCCTATGACCTGAATAAAGGCACCATCAAATGGCGCAAACCAATTGGCATTGATTCACTCTATGGCAAAGGTGACAAAAACCTTGGTGCACCTGGCGGTACTCAGCGAAAGGGAATGGTTGTAACTTCTTCCGGAGTTGTGTTTGTCACTGCAAAAGGTGGCAAACTGTATGCACTCGATGAAAACAATGGAAATATATTATGGGAATATACGCTCAGTCATGAATCGAATGCACAACCATCTATGTACACCTACAATGGAAAACAATACCTGGTCATTAATGCAACTTCTAATTTCATGAAAGAGAGTTATGATCATTCGCAAAAGCCTGGTGCGTTATCGAAAGGATATATTGTATTTTCAATACCTGATAAAAAATAATGCTTTACCCTGTGATACCGTTGTTAAATGTTGACGAATTAATGTCGTTAAAATATAAAAGAGTCATTAGCTGTGCTTTTTGAACCACATAGGCACAATAGTTAAATATAAAAGAGATATTCTATGTGCCTTCCATGCCTATGTGGCGGCTGTTCACCTGGGAGACTGATTTGATGCAGGAATAAAATTTAAGTTGTCAGTGGAAGAATATATAATATGATGACTGTTTTCTCTGTCAACCTTAACTCATAAAATTAAAATTCAGATATTTTGAAACAATTGTTTGCCCTCATCCTTATTGCCTCAGCAACTTATGTCAACGCGCAAAACATTTCAGCTAACCGGGTGATACCTAACGACCCTACAAAATACAGAGAGCTTTCAGCGGTACACGCCGGCGCGGGTACAATGAAGTTTACGCAGCTCATCGGCCGTAATGATTTACCCACCAACTTCCTGTATCTCCATGCAGGAGTTATCAATCCGAAGTCGGGTATTGGTCATCATTTTCATCATAATATTGAAGAGATGTATGTGCTGCTGAATGGTACCGCTGAGTTTACCATTAATGGCCGCACATCACGGATTAAAGCACCTGCTGTCGTTCCCTGCAAAATGGGAAATGCACACGCAATTTATAATCATACAGGAGAACCGGTTCGCTGGCTCAATTTTGCAGTAAGTTTAAATAAAGGTCGTGCCGATAATTTTGATTTGGGTGATGCACGTGTTGGCGCAACACTCGATCCTGTTCCGGTATTCGTATCGGACCGTTTGGTGAAAGAAAAACTGAAAACAGGACAGCCTGCTTATTCAGGAAATGGTGTACTCTATCGTCGCGTGATTGGACCTGAAATTTTCAGTACTGATTGGTCATTGGTTGATCATGTGATTGTACCGGCAGGCAGTGCAGTTGATTCGCGCACTTTAGCGGGGAACGACGAAGTTTATTATGTGATAAAAGGGCATGCGGCTGTAACTATCAATGGAAAAAAATCATCGGTTAAAAGTGATGATGCCTTTTTTGCTTCATTAGGTGAACTGATGTCTATTAAAAATGAGGGGAAGGATGATTTTGAAGTGCTCGTGATAGGCATTACACCATCTAAATATAAAACTGCTGGTGCGCCAACTTCGTCGCAACCTAAAGCGATAGCTTTACAAATGGATTTTGTCGTATCGAAAGAAAATGCAATTTCATTTGAAAAGATGTACCATTCAATTTATGTACCGGCAATGAAAGTGCAGCCAGGTTACCTTGGATCTAAAATGTTGCGTTTATTTCCTGAAAATCTTTCGAAAGAAATTCAGGCGGAACCTACAACTTACAATTACCAAATACAGATTTCTTTTGATACAGAAGAAAACCGTCGCAAATGGGTCGCGAGCAGTCAGCACCAGATCGCATGGCCGGCTGCTTCCGGATTAGCGAAAGAATTTAAGTGGCGGGGATATGATGTGATGGGAGATGATGATCAAAAGTGATTGTAATTTATTACATTAATATGCTGCTGTGTTCGAATTAATTGATTGAATGGAAAAATTAGTAAAGGACTTACATACAATTTTGCCGGCCGCAAGAATTAAAGCCAGGCTGATTGACCGTTATGCGTTTGCAGGAGATGCGAGCCACTATTATCTTGTGCCGAAAGCAGTGATACAACCTATCACTATAGCCGAAATAAAACAAGTATTTGAATATTCACATCGCGAGAAGATACATCTTACTTTTCGCGCAGGAGGCACCAGTCTTTCGGGACAGGGTGTTACAGATGGTATTCTTGTTGACCTGAGCAACCATTGGCGAAAAATCGCTGTGGAAGAAAATGGTGGTACCGTTCGCGTAGAACCTGCTGTTATAGGAGCTAATGTGAATCTTGCCTTAAAGCGCTTTGGCAGAAAAATCGGACCGGACCCTGCTTCCATCAGTGCGGCAATGATTGGTGGAATTCTCTCCAATAATTCAAGTGGTATGTGTTGTGGGGTGGTTCAAAATTCTTACCACACTGTAAAGTACATGAACTTTGTTTTGCCAAACGGGATGCAGTTTAATACTGAATTGCCCGGCGATTACAAACGTTTTGAAACGGAGGCAAAAGACATTGCAGATGGATTGCTGGCGTTGAAAAATGAAGTCCTGAACAACGATAACCTTGTGCAACGGATCCGTAAAAAATACCGGCAGAAGAATACGGTAGGATATGGTATGAATGCTTTTTTAGACTTTGAACACCCATTAGATATTCTTACACATTTAATAATTGGCGGCGAAGGAACATTAGCATTTATTGCAGAAGCGGTATTTAACACAGTCCCTGATTTACCGCATAAAATGACTGGCATTCTTTATTTTGAAAGCCCCGAAAAGGCATGTAATGCAATTGCAGATTTAAAAAGTACAGGGGCGGCAGCACTCGAATTTATGGACCGGGCGTCTTTGCGTTCAGTTGAAGACATGCCTGGAGTACCTGCGTTGCTGAAGGGATTGCCAGCCCACGCCGCTGCTATTCTATGTGAATTTCAACAGTCCAGTAAAGAAGAGCTGATTAAACAATATAATGATGCGCTTATCCTGTTGAATCAATTGCCTTTACTGATCAAGCCTGATTTCACAATGGATACTAATGAACAGGCGATAATGTGGAAAATACGTAAGGGTATGTATCCATCAGTAGCCAGCATGAGAGCAAGGGGTACCTCAGCATTGATGGAAGATTTTACATTTCCGGTCGATCGTTTAGGCGAGGCCGTTATTGATGTGCAACGGCTGTTTGAAAAATATAACTACGAAAACGGTATCATCTTCGGACATGCCAAAGATGGCAATTTACATTTCGTGATATCGCAGAGTTTTTCAACGAAAGAAGATATCGACCACTACGAAAAATTCAATGATGATTTGTTTGACCTGGTGGTTGACAAGTATGATGGAGCACTTAAAGCAGAGCACAGTACAGGAAGGGCCGTATCTGCATATGTTGAAAAAGAGTGGGGTCCTGACGCATATCAAATCATGAAACGGCTAAAAAAATTACTGGACCCGGAAAATCTGCTGAACCCCGGTATTATCATTACGGAAGATAAATTAACTCATATTCATCATTTGAAGGTAATGCCGGTGGTGGAAGAAGAAGTTGACAAATGTATTGAGTGTGGATTCTGCGAAAAAAGTTGTCCAAGCCGGGACCTGACGTTAACGCCCAGGCGCAGGATTGCATTGCGACGTGCTATCAGGCGCCTTGAAACATCTGGCGATCACATTACACGAAATGCTTTGCTTAAAGACTATAAATACGACGGCATGGATACCTGTGCCGTTGATGGCATGTGCGCGACCAATTGCCCTGTCGATATTAACACCGGCGACCTGATAAAACGGTTGCGGCGCGAAAATCATTCAGCTTTACACAATCGTATCGCGGCCTGGATAGCAAGTCATTTTGCTTTGCTGGAGAGTGCTGCAAAAACAGGAATACAAACTGGTTTTATACTGAACCGGGCATTTGGTGAAAACTTTATGCGGAAACTTACCGCCGGGTTTAAAAAAGTTGTTCCCCGGTTTCCAGTATGGTCGAATCATATCCTAAAGCCCGGCGAACCTTTAAAAAGTCAGTACACAGGCGCCTCAAACGGTAAGGTGGTTTACTTCAGCAGCTGTATTTCCCGAATGATGGGTGGCGATATTGGCAATGTATTTTTATCGGTGTGCCGGAAAGCAAAAATAGATGTGGTCGTACCTGAAAAATCAGCAGGAAATTGTTGCGGTCAAATCTTTTCGTCGAAAGGATTCAGTCAGGCTTATCGCATCATCGCAAATGACGCGGTTGAGAAATTATGGCGCATATCTGCTGAAGGAGATCTTGCCATCGTAACAGATGTCACCAGTTGTACCCAGACAATAAAGTCATGCAGGAATGTGCTTACTGAAATAAATCAAAGCCGGTTTGATAAATTGGTGTTTATCGATGTAATTGATTTTGCAGCCAAAAGGCTGGTGCCTGCGTTGAACATCGGAAAACAAAAAGATAAAATAGTTTTTCATCCCGTCTGCTCGGCATATAAAATGGGTTCTGTTCCGCAGCTGCAAAGTATTGGCAATGCCTGTGCAAAGAAGGCGGAAATCCCAGCATTTGCAGGTTGCTGTGGCATGGCGGGAGACAGGGGATTTTATTTTCCTCAGCTGACTAGTGCTGCTACAAAAATTGAATCGCAGGAGGTAACGCAATCGGTTTATGATGGATATTATTCTTCATCCCGCACTTGTGAAATGGCTTTGTCAGAAGCAGTAGGTCAGCGTTACGAGTCTGTATTAAAATTACTTGACGAAGTATCGGTATAAAATAAAACAAAAAAATATTATCAACATGTCATCTTTAGTTACGCCGGTAAAAAGGATATTAATGGGACCAGGTCCGTCCGATGCCCATCCAAGAGTTTTAAGTGCAATGTCACAGCCACTGATGGGCCATTTGGATCCGCAGTTTTTACAGATTATGGATGATGTGAAACAAAAAGTTAAGGAGATATTTCTGACGGATAATAGCCTCACATTTGTAGTATCAGCACCTGGCAGCGCAGGGATGGAAACATGTCTTGTAAATCTGCTTGAGCCGGGTGAAGAATGCATCATCTGCATCAACGGGGTATTTGGTGGAAGGATGGTGGATATTGCCGAAAGATGCGGAGCCAAAGTTTATAAAGTTGAAACCGAATGGGGAAAAGTAACGCAGACAGAACAAATAAAAAAAGCGTTGGATGAATGCCCCAAACCAAAACTGGTAGCGCTGGTGCATGCTGAAACTTCTACCGGCGCTTTGCAGCCACTCAAGGAGATCAGCGATCTTGTTCATGATGCAGGTGCGCTGTTCGTTGTAGATGCAGTTACATCGTTTGCCGGTGTGGAACTGCGGGTAGATGAATGGAAAATAGACGCTATTTACACCGGGTCGCAAAAAAATCTGAGCGCCCCTCCCGGCTTATCTCCTGTAAGCTTTTCAGATGATGCCATCAGAGCATTGGAGAATCGGAAAACAAAAGTTCAAAGCTGGTTTCTTGATTTAAGTATGGTAAAAAATTACTGGGCGGGAGCTAAAAGGGCATATCATCATACAGCACCGGTTTCTTCAATCTTTGCGTTGAATGAAGCGCTTAACCTTGTGCTGGAAGAAGGACTGGAAAATCGCTGGCAAAGACATATCAGCGTTCATCATTATTTAAAATCAAAGTTAGAAAGCCTGGGTTTTCGTTTTCTGGTAGAAGAAAAATACAGGCTTCCCAATCTGAATTCGGTTTTTCTTCCGGAAGGAGTTGATGAAGCGAAACTCAGGAATGAATTGTTGAATATATATAACATCGAAGTGGGTGGTGGCCTGGGGGCTTTTGCCGGAAAAATCTGGCGCATTGGTATTATGGGCGAAAGCTGTACAAAAAATCATGTAGACCTGCTTGTTAGTGCCCTGGAGGATTTGCTCTGACTGTTTAAGTAACAGTATTTTGTATTACTCAGCATTACTGATGAGCGAAATTAAAGTATCGCTGATATGTACCGACAGGGACATTTGGTGGCCAGGTGCGAAGTTGAGCTATTGCATGCAGTTCTTCCCGTATCCTTTCCGCTCTTTCCGGCTTTCTGTATATCTCTCATTAAATGCTGCAAATTACATTTCAAAAATGATTGCCGGTAACACGTGGAGGCCGGGAATGAAGAAACGGAAAGAATTGATTTGATAAAACTATATCACTCCAATACTTTTTTCCCGCGCCTTTCCGTCCTTTTCGTCTTCCCGGCTACTGAATTTAAACCTGAACAGCGCTAAGAATTTAACACAAAATCACATTTACTGCCGCTGAATAAACCCTTCCATATTGGTTTTAATTTTGTACACTTTACTATAGCTGACGATGTACAACGATTTCATATCGTCATCTCCAAAACACAAACTCACCGGAAACGAAGGCAGATTGATTATTCCAATGAATTTGCCACTTGCATTAAATATTTGTACACCTGAGTATGTACAAACATAAAGATTGCCTGACTTGTCAATCGTCATGCCATCTGCACTGGATGACCTCGCTTTTCGATCCAGCACATTTCCAGTCAGAAATAGTTTCGCGAATTTTCTACCATTGCTGATTGTTCCATCTGCATTTACATCATATGCCCAGATGAAATTATCTTTTTCACTTTTAACAGGGTACCACGATTCGTCATCGTAGCAATTATTGACAAAAAGTGTTTTCCCTTCAGGTGATAAAACAATTCCATTCGGCATAGCAAACTCATTCGGTTCCACTATTCTTTTTACATCACCCATTGGCGATACATAATATACCGCACGCCCCGGTTGAAATTTCTTTGCTTCCATCGTAAACTGCGGGTCAGTAAAATAAACACCGCCTTTGGCATCGGCAATCACATCATTAGGACCATCAATTGATTTCCCATTATATTTATCAGCGATTACTTTTACAAGCTCTCCTTTGGTCGTCATTTCAATTACACGGTGACCCATCATATCGCAGACGAGCAGATTACCATTTTTGTATGGATACAGCCCATTTGTCTGCATTTTACCTTCAATGATATTTCTGTAACTACCGTCAGCATTCATTTCCACGATTGAACTTTTCCGTGGGTCCGCATTAAATGCCTGATCAAAAAACATATTGGAAAAGTACAGTTTACCATTGAGCCACTTTGGACCTTCAGCAAAAAACAATTCCGGTTTTGTCTTTTTTCCATCAGCAATTAACTCCGGTTTTGCATCACGGGGAATAATAGTATGATAAGCAGATAATGCAGCCAGTTCCTTTTCCATATAATCGGTTCTAACCGGCCAGAAAATATCTAAGGCATCGGCTCCAAACTCTCCTGCTCCTCCTCCATGTACCATATTGCCAGGAATTCTCACCATGTCGTTAACCTGCATCTTTTCTTCCCTGTCGACTATAATCTGATTGACGCCACCACGCATTATCAACAAGATTTGCTCCTCAGGATGGATATGATGTGGGAATGCAGCATCCGGATCGGTGGACGCAAAACTAAATTGAATATTTCTGCCTGAAATTAATCTTGTATGTGCACCCGGAGCCAAAGCAGTGAGCTGGATATCATACAAATCGTATACTTTATCGGCCGCAACATTGGGTTTACCAGGTATTTCAATATCATTCATCTCTGAAGGTAAATTTTGCACTCCTGCTTTCTGAAGATAATCAAGGCGCACCGGACTGTATACTTCCAACAGTTTTGCACCTGAAGATCCTGCAGTTAACGAACTCTTACTACCTTTCTGCATATACACAAAATCTTTTCTCGGTGTACCACTATGGGTGCCATCCGGATCTTCTCTTTTTAATGCGATCATGGTCACTGCTGTACCACTTACCATCTGCTCAATGCTTCCTTCCAACACAAAAAGAAATCTGTCGGCAGGCAGTACCTCTTCTGGAATGACTGCATCAGGTTTCATCTGAATAACATTCATCATTGCACCTTTGCCTGTAAGTATCCGCGCCTGTACCCCCGGGTGCAAAACAACACTATCCATTTTATCAGCAGTCATCACTTTGCCGCCAGCAGCAATCGCGGGAATATTGATATCAGGTAATCCGGCAATATTCCTTTCCACCAAATGATGCGCTTTGATGAGCGAATCGTTTTTTACAGTCCATTCTGCCTGTGGTGAAGATGAAGCATTGCAACCAATCATAAAGATTAGTAACACAAGGATTAAACTGCGAAAAAATAGCGGGCAGATTTTTGAGAGCATATTTACTTATTTATTGGCGGTACGAAAAATAGCTAATTTATTTCATCAGAAAAAAATACCTCATGAAATCCCGGATAAAAAACAAACACATTTCATTTTGTATACTTTTAAAATTTAATACTGAATTGATTTCTTATAAGAATATCTTCTCAGCTATCTCCCCTTCTCACAGGAATGCTTAATACAAATATTGCTTTAGCCTGATACTCCTTAAAATCCAAAGTTGCATTCAATGTTTCCAGTTTCTCCGCCAATTCATTTCTCTGCCGCAACACATTCATCTTTTGTGTATCCATATCCTTTGTATCATACTCCATTGTATACACAAGATGATGACGCTCATAAGTAACATAAATTTTGCAGTTCTTACCGCCTGTTCGCACAACATTGGTGATTCCACTTTTAAATAACGAGTGAATCAGATTGCGCCTTTTCATTTCCAAAGACACCCTTTCTGCACTTTTATCCACCAACAAATCAATGTCAGTTTCATATTGACTTTTTAACGCATCAATGTATTCCCTGAACCTGAGAATGAAGCTCTCCATGTTGTCGTTTTCAGGATTTATACTCCACAAAATATCATCCATAGCCAGTAACATCTGCTGGCTTTTTCTGTTGATTTCCTCTATCAGATCCCGGGATTTTTCAGGTTCCTTTTCAGCTTTTCGGTTAGCCATTTCACTAAGGATAGTAATATTGCCAAGGGTATTGTTGATGTCTTTATGCAATTCATCTGCAATATCACTTCTCATTTTCAATACAGCAGTCTTTCTGTTGATCCTGCGCTTATCGAGCCAGAATATCAATGCTGATCCTAATATAATCATCAAGCCGTAGAACGACCATGTTCGCCAGAACGGCGGCTCAACAATAATTTTCAATCGTGTGATATTTTCAGACTCGCGGCCGTCTCCATGTTGCGCCTTGAGCAGTAGTACATATTCACCGGGTGGCAGAAATTGAAAAGTTATCTCCGCATTATTTATTTTCTTCCAGTCTTTATCAATCCCTTCCAGTTGATAAAACATGTAGTACCTGTCCCTGAAGCTGAGTGTACTTAATTCAATCCGTAAAAATGTATTGTCATAATTTAATGTCAGCTGCTTCAATTGTTGTACCGAATCAGCAAGCAGTTTTCTGTCGCCGATGCTTAATCCAACAATATTCACTGATGGAATCTGTTTTTCTTCCATCG
Organism: Chitinophagales bacterium; assembly: GCA_031425315.1. GTDB lineage: Bacteria > Bacteroidota > Bacteroidia > Chitinophagales > Chitinophagaceae > Pollutibacter. The sequence continues at coordinate 2,289 of JANPJC010000344.1, read as the reverse complement.
CTTTGTCCGGATCGAAAACAATAAAATCATGAGTGGTTCCCACCACAATCCGGCCATCTGACAAAACCCTGCCCGCAGCCACCTGGAAAATATCATTTACTATTCCATCAGATGCATCGAAGGATACAAATAATTTTTTCTCAAGATTTAAGCAATACACTCCCCCATCCTGCATAACCCATATGCGTCCTTTATGATCCCGCAGCAGCGAAGTAATTTGCTCCGTTGGAAAACCGTCTGCTGCAGTGAGATAACTGAATTGACCGGAGTTGATATTTAAAATACATACCGATCCACTGGATATAAGAAAAATACTATCGTTATATTGAAGGATGTCTGTTGCACCTCCGCTAAGCAAGCCCTTTTTATCACTGATGCCGGCAGTAAAATGATTTATTATTTTTCCGGATTGTGGATTCAGCTGATAAACTCCATCCGTTGAAGTACAAACCCAGATATTTCCAGATTTATCTTCATAGAGCTTCATGATATCGCTGTTTACGGCTAACATTTTCTGATACCCACCCGCAGTATCATTAAGATTTTGTAAGTCAGCCCTTACCAGCTCTCCGAGTCCCGAGGCGATCCATAACCTTGCCTTACTATCTTCCAGCAGCTGGGTAATTTTTTCACCTTTCAACAGTGCTGGTTGTAGGTGTCGAAATTCATCCCCTTTTTCATTGGCAATGATTACTTCACCTATCCTTGTTCCCATACACACCAGTCCATTTCTTAACATCGTCATGTAGCTGATGTGCATGCGCTGATTATCTGGGCTAAATTTGTTCAAAGGATTGGCAATTGGCCGAAGCAGACTGTCATAGGTAAATACACCGTTCCCAAAAGAACCTACCCAGATAGATTTTCGTCCTGTTTCAACAATTGCCGAAACAGGTTTGTCAAAGCGGCTGGTATCGCTCGTGCGGGTGTTTGAAATGTTTTTAAAAACCTGAGCCGATTGATTAAATCTGTACAACCCATTATTGGTAGACACCCACACATTATGCTCGCTGTCTTCATACAGATTACTCACATAATCATATTCAATAGCATTGGCTTCAAATGCATTGCTGTTCACGGGCACAAAGCGATTTTCAGCCGGATCAAAATATGCAAGCATACCCATTCCATAAATCCATAATACACCATCTGATTGCTGAAAGAAATTCCATATTTCGTAATAACTATCGGATTTATAGGCTCTTAGTTTTTCAAAAGCCGACACCTTGCCAGATCGTTTTTCATAGCGGTAGATTACAGGTGCAGTGCCAGCGAATGGCACCCAGCTTACCATCCATCGGCTTCCGTCTGCTGCAATAAAAGGATAACGTGCATTTTTAATGGTCAGAAAACTATCTAAGGTTGTTTTATTTTTCCTGGAAGAGTCTGAACGATAAAATTGATGTGATGAGTAATTATAAATAATGGAGCCTTGTTTTCCTGTAAACCAGCTTTCGCTTGAAACACTGTCGATGGCCAAACCGGAGACAGGAAAATCTACATCCAACTTTCCCCGGACCGGATATGATAAAAACGTATTTGTTTTCCCATCGTAGACGAACATTTTGGTGTCTGCCAAAATAATAACCTGCCCCTCTTCATCAGTCATTATCTTCCGGATATTATCTACGTTGGCCGCTAATTTCACTGCGCTGAATCGGAATCGTTGCTTGTCAAAAAACCCGGCGACCTTATCGAAAGTCAGCCACAACCTGTTTTTACTATCAATAAATAGATGGTTAACCGGGTTTTTGGGTAGTGAAGAAGTATCACCCGGAACATGCTGAAATGTTAGAAACCTATCCCCATCATATCGCTGCAGTCCATTTTGAGTGGCGATCCACAGAAACCCCTGCTGATCGCGGGCGCTCTGAAATACGGTGTTGGAAGCCATCCCTTGCGTTTTTCCAAACCGGCTGAAAATCAGTTGTGGTGGCTGTTGCGCGGTTGATACAACAATCGAAAACAGCAGAACCGTTATAATTACGAGATTTTTTGCCAGCATATTTATGTGTCAAATATAATATTGTTTCCATATCGCCATTAAATGCAGGTGGTAAGAAAAATTAGCATTGCAATGCATATGAATAGCTAAAAGTTGAGGCGATTATTTCCCACTTTAACCCTAAATAGTGAAAAATGGCTTATTCGTTAACATTTCTCCAAAGTCTGGCGAATAAGAAGTTCAGTCTGATTTTGTTATCTTATATTTACGTCCATTTTAATCCTGCACATGAATCTCACTAAACTCATACAATTTTCACTGTTGATCCGGATCAATGATCGGTT
>JANPJC010000343.1:0-4929 GCA_031425315.1 Chitinophagales bacterium | reverse complement strand
AGTTCTTTAATCTTAATGCTTCTATAATCAACCTTATCGCCATGGTCCTGTAAAAGTATTTTTCCTTTTTCAGCCATGCCGAAGTTTTTCCATTTTTCATATTTGCTGCGGGCCACAAGAGCATAGTACATCTGTGATCCCCTTGTATATTCAAGCACTTTATATCCGTTGAGAAAATGTTCAACACGGTTATCAGGATACACCCTGATCATTCCGCGGTTCCACTCGCCTATTTTTTTAATGGCCTGCGATGGCTTAAGTGAAGGGATCAAATCATACAAAGAAGCAATGGTACGGTTGGCGGCACTACCCTGTTTAGCATCAGGATGACGTTCATCATCAAGTACCTGGTATTCCAAACCAATCGCTGAACCGGCGTTGCCTTCAGTTGCCGTTACAAAATATTTTACGCCGCTATTTGCGCCTTCCGTTAACCTGAATTCAAATTGCAATTCAAAAGGCCCATAATCTTTTTCTGTAACAATATCTCCTCCATGAGCAGACTCTGCACCGCCGGATTTCATTACCGACAATATACCATCCTTTATCTCCCAGCCTTTTTCAGGAAATCCGGTTTTGTAAGCGCCTTTCCAGCCATTTGTTGTTTTACCATCCCATAACAACCCGACGCCAAGTTTTTGTTCTTCTGCAGTAATCTGGTTGGGTAACATGTTGGCAACAAAAATACCTGTTGCGGGCGCGGCAGCCAGCCCCGTGGTCTTAATCCTGATATTTCTCCACATTATCTTTTTTCCGGGCTGATCATCTTTGCCGATACTATGTACCTGCAGGGCGATAAAACCCTCTGCTGTAACATCATCGATGACTTCTGCAGTGGGAACATTATTTACCCAGGTCCTGATCCGGTTTCCAATACATTCAATCCTATACAGGTTCCAGTCATTTACTTTATATGCTTTTTTACCTGAAGGATTATATTCCATTGTATACAGCCATCCTCTTCTCGCTTCATCGTATATACCGCCGCTCCAGGCCCTGGCAGAAGGATCTACTTCCATCTGGTAACCATGTACCCTCCCGTTGTTGTAGTCAGCTTTGCTTTCACTCCTAAATTGAATGCCGGAATTCATTGATGGATCAGCCTTCAATTCAAGTTCGAGTATAAAGTCTTTATAATTTTTTTCTGTGACTAAAAATGAATTGGGCTCCCCGCTTTTAGTAGTGCCTATAATTACACCATCTTTCACTTCATACGGAGCCTTACCATTTAAATTTTTCCACCCTTTGAGATCTTTGCCATTGAAAAGAGGTTCCCATCCTTTGCCTGTTTGAGCAACACCCTGTAAAACTGAAGTGAAGAAAACGATAATCAATAATTTTTTCATAAAGCAAACCCGTTTGGAAAAATGACGTCCTTTTTCTGATCCCAAGATATCTTAAAAATTGCATCCGCAATATTTCAAAGGCCAGGAATTCGATTGAAATTATGTCCTGAAACTGAATTCTTTGACAGAAGTGCCAACAACAACTGCTGAATGATGCTTTTTAGAACAGGTTATAGGGATAGATTTCAGAAGCGTAAAACTTTAACAATGTGTAAATAAATGGACACATCGGCATAACTATTTTCTGTTAATCCCTTTATACCATGTAAAAACCTTATCAGCATTGCCGTTTATGTATTGGTCGATGGAAAATATCAACAGATGAGATTTACGGTTATTGGTTTGGTTCAGTTTGGAAAGGCTGCCACACTTGTATTAAACCGTCTGGGAATTATCTTTGCAGAGGATATAATATTCAAAAGCAGAAACAAACGAAGACTCTAAACTAAACAACTATGAAAAAATTAATGTGCATCATTTGTATGCTGATGTTTATGGGAATAGCGGCATTTGCCCAGGACGGAAGCAGCTACAAGAACGGTATCGGTTTAAGGCTCAGCGGCGGTTATTATGATGTGGTTTCAGCATCTTACAAAACATTCCTTAGCGAAAGAGGTGCCCTGGAACTCAACCTCGGCTTTAGAGCGTATAGCACAGCTTACAATTGGTTTAATGTTTCATTTTCAGCTGCATATCAACATCATTTTCCTATCGGAGACATTCCCGGATTCAGATGGTTTGTGGGTGGAGGATTAAGTGCATTCAATTCTTTTTCTGATGTTGATGCCAGCAGAGGATTCGGACTTGGCATTTTCCCTACAGGTGGAGTTGATTATAAATTTTCAAATATTCCACTCAATCTGAGTGCCGACATAAGGCCAACTTTCATGATCGTTGAGCCTTATTCCTACTACGATAGATTTTATGCCGGTAACGTGGGCATTGCTGCAAGGTATACGTTCTGATAAAAATTATTCAAGACATCAGGAGCCGGCTTCTGCCGGCTTTTTTTATGCAAATCAGGCAGGGGCAGAGTCCTTAGTCTTCAGTCATTAGTTCTTAGTCTTCAGTATTATAAGATTTCACTTCACATGCCTTTATCCAAAAATCCCTAAATCCTCTCATCCCAATCCATAAAGAAAATGGTAGCAATTGCTACCATCACCTGTCTGTACTGAATTTTAGAAAAAGAGATCAGAACCTTAACACCAATACAGACAATCAAGGGGACATCACAGTTATCAATTTTATAGAACAGAAATTTTATGTATTGGAATTGCAAAATAGCTACATGTTGTGTTATAATTAAATAGATGAAAACCTGATTTGTCTGTAGAAACAGTTACAGTTTTGCTGTAGTTGTATAACTACAATTCAACAATCATAAAAACCGTAGGTGCTTTGTCCTATTTTAAACTACATGATATTTACTTCGCTTACTACAGCGGTACCCACAGCGTCTTTTTACATTTGCATATGACCCTCCCTGTTACCATCACCGTTTTAATTGATGACTCCGAAGTGGTAGCTTCACGGATTGGCAATTTGCTTAACACCAATCCGTCTATCAGTTTTGCAGGAAGGGCGAAAAGCATTCAGGAAGGATACAGGTTGATTGAAAAGGAAAAACCACAGGTTGTTATCGTCAATTCAAGGCTCCCCGACGGTACTGCCATCAGCATGATCACATACCTGAAGCAAAAATATCCAGACCTTCAGATTGTTATTTTATCGAATGAAAATAACAATTACTATAAAACAAAGTGCCTTCAAATGGGTGCGGCGAGGGTGTTAGACAAAAGCAGCGATCTGGCTGATATAACAGACGTAATTGACGAAATACAGAAATATCTTGATTGATTCCAATCCGACCTGAAAACTGCAATAATATCAATCGTAACAATTGTTTATTCAGTAATTTTCTGATAGATCATTTTTCAAGCTGCCGGAGATAGCGTTATATTTCAATGGCAGTTGAAAAGAATATCTGAAACAGATTTTAGTGCTACAGTGTTGTTTAACCTAATATCACCAACCTCATCTAATCAAACTATGCTGACTTCTTCCACCATTCTTTTTCAGCATGGCCTCAAACGATGGTCCTGGATTTTTGCTATAATTATTTTCGTTATTGCAGGTTTTATAATTCTTGGCTGGATAACCGGCAACAATTATTTGCTTTTATCGGGCAACGGGTATTTGCCAATGAATTTATTGTCAGCAATTTGTTTTGTTTTTACCGGCATATCATTTTGTTTATTAAACAATGAAGGCACAAGTACATATCGCAAAAACCTTGCGCGGGGAATTGCCATTCTCCCTATAATCGTCGGCCTGATGAGAATGTATGATTTTTCGATCAGCGATCAATTTGATATTGATGTTTACTTTTTACCGAATGGTTTAACTTCAAATGGTGCAACAGACAGCTCTTTCAGGATGCCGCCAAATACAGCAATTAACTTTATCATTTATGGACTTGCATTAAACTTTTTTAAACCGGTTCAAAAACGGTTTAAAAATATCTGTGGAATACTGGCTATATGTGGCGGATTTCTTGCTGTTTTTTTCCTGATCGGCTACCTCTACAATGTGCAACAAATGTCTTCTGTTGTGCAATATCTGCCCATGTCGTTGCCGACCGGCATTTGTTTTATATTGCTTTCACTGGCCTTACTTTTTGCAGAACCTCAGGGTATCTTAATGCGTTCTGTAATGAGCCGGTTCGCCGGGGGCGTTATCGCACGGATTATTATTCCTCTGTCTATAATTATTCCGATTATTTTTGGCTACCTGAGACTATTTTCTGCAAAAAGATACTACAGCACCACAGAGTTTGGTGTTACTTTATTGATCACCTCTATTATTATTTTCTTTTTCCTGGTTAGATGGTATGTATCAAGAATATTGAATCTGAATGATAAAATGAAAACAGATGCTGAGAATCAGATCAGGTTTTTGAATGAGAAGCTCGAAAAAATTGTTGCAGAGCGAACAGCTCAGTTAACTGATTACAAATATGCACTGGAACTGTCATCGATAATTACTATTTCCGATCAGCTGGGAAAAATTCAGTACGTTAATGAAAACTTTCGCAAAATCACTCAATATTCTGATGCCGAAATTATTGGAAGAGACCATCGCATCCTCAATTCAGGCTATCATCCAGAGCCATTTATGAAATCACTCTGGCAGACAGTAACTGGAGGGAAACCATGGCGCGGTGAAATCAAAAATAAAACAAAAGACGGCAATTATTTCTGGGGTGATGTAACCATAATTCCTTTTCTCAATGAGCAGAAAGTGCCCTACCAGTATATTTCCATTATGACGGACATTACTGAAAGTAAGGAAGCGGAGTTTAAAATACTGGGCTTGAATGAGGAGTTGGTAAAGAAAGACAACAAACTACAGGGATTGATCACAAATAACAACGAGCTGATTGGGTTATTGGATCAAAATATGAAACCTATTTACCGAAGCCCCAACTATTTTAATATCACAGGTTATCATACCGATGAGATGGAGAAATCAGAAATTAATTCTCTTCTTCATCCCGACGATGCTGCTTTAGTTAAAGATT
>JANPJC010000342.1:0-6353 GCA_031425315.1 Chitinophagales bacterium | reverse complement strand
TTGATTCTTTTTTCGGCGAGGTGGCCATTGTAGATATACAAGACTGCGAGCAGGGAGAGGAAAAGAAAAAAGCCTGTATTCTTAACCATCCAATGATAGTTAAGGAATAGTTTTTTCCATTCCAGTCGGCTTTCCTTTTGTTCCTGTTGTTCGTTCATGTAAAATCCTGTAATGGTTCTTTCAGGATATTGGATTTTACATCTTGGTTTTTACAGGGCTCTCTCAGTTTTCGCAGCAACACGCAGTTTTGCGCTTCTTGCCCGGGGATTGGTATTGACTTCTTCCGTTGAAGGAAGAATAGGTTTTCTGGTTATAATTTCAAAAGGACTTTCGGGCCGGTTACCAAATACTTCATCTGCTTCAGGTTCTTCTGTTCCACCGTACCGGAAAAAATTCTTCACAATCCGATCTTCCAGGCTGTGAAAAGTTATTACGGCAATGCGGCCACCAGGTTTCAACACCGACCCCGCCTGAGATAACATTTCTTCCAACGCTCCAAACTCATCATTCACTTTTATTCTCAACGCCTGGAAAACCTGGGCGAAATATTTATTCGGATTTCCCTTCACAAAAGGGGCCAGCGAATCTTTAAACTGGCGGATCGTTTTCAATGCAACAGTTTCTCTTATCGTAACAATTCCTTTTGCAATGGTCTTCGAATTCGTCACCTCACCATACTTTTCAAACATTTTGTGCAATTCACCTTCACTCATTTCCCTCAACAGTTTTTCGGCAGTCAGTTCGTTTCTTCTATCCATCCTCATATCAAGGGACGCATCAAATCGTATTGAAAACCCCCTTTCGCCTTCATCAAACTGGTGGCTGCTCACTCCCAGATCAGCCAGTATTCCATCCACCGAATCAATTTTATACAACCTCAAAAATCTGCGGAGATGCCTGAAATTCTGCGCCACAAAAATCACCCGCTCGTCTTCCGGCACATTGGCTTTCGCATCTTCATCCTGGTCAAAAACAACTAACCTGCCTTTCGGCCCAAGCAGCTGAAGTATAGCCTGACTATGCCCTCCCCCGCCAAATGTGCAATCCACATACACACCTTCCTCTTTTATATTCAGGCCCTCTATCACCTCTTTTAACATTACCGGAATATGATATATATCGCTATCCTTATTCCTGGTTTTATCGTTTTCTCCTTTCCCCATTTTTATAAGGTTAGGAACCCGGTTTAGACATTACCTGTGCAGCAAGGCTGCTGAATTTTTCCGGCGAAATCGAATCAAAGAACTGTGAGTATTTAGCCTTGTCCCATATTTCAATTTTGGTCATGGCCGATACCAATACAATATCTCTTTCCAGACCTGCGTGTTCCATCAGGTTTTTCGGTATCAATATCCTCCCTGCACTGTCAAGCTCACAACTGATTGCCCCATTCAAAAAATATCTCCTGAACTCCCTCACTGCCGGTTCAAAATCATTCAGTTTGCTGATGTTCTCGAAGATGGGTTCCCAGGCACTTATTGGATAAAGAGTAAGACACTTTTCGAACCCTCTGTTGATAACAAAGTGCGAGCTTTCCCCCTCCCTGAGTTGTTTTTTTATGCCAACAGGAAGCAGAAACCTACCTTTAGGGTCTAAAGTGGCCTCAAATTCACCAAGAAAACCAATCATTTACAAGAGATTACAAATACCGAACCATTATTTACACAAAATAACACATTTTCCCACTTTCGCTTTGAAATTGGGGATTTTTAATTTTTCCACAACATAAATGCCCGTTGCCAATAGCTTTCATCCATAAATGGGCATAAACAAGCTGCGAATAATGTGCATTGCTGTGGATAAGCGGAAATTTTTGTGAATTTCACCCGAATGCCGGTCCTCAGTTTATTCAGTTCTCCGGCACCATCGTCTAAATTTTTTGTTTCTCAATAATTTTCCAGGGTGTCATAATTGAACTTATTCATTTGCCACAGATACCTTTGCAGTCCGACAGCAGTTAGCTGTTCCACTATATGCATCCAAAAGAACTTTCTATAAGCAGTTTTTCATACCATCTTCATGATAACCGGATTGCCAGGTTTCCCCTGGAGGAACGGGATGCTTCAAAGTTGCTTGTTTATAAAAATGGTCTGGTTTCCGACGATCACTTTAAGAATATTACCAACTATCTGCCCTCCGGAAGTCTCCTGGTATTTAATCAAACGCGGGTGATTGAGGCGAGGATTTTATTTACAAAATCCAGCGGTGGAGTGCTTGAGGTATTCCTGCTCGACCCTTCCAACAAGTATCCGGATATAACTCACGCTTTGCAGCAGCAGGGTATGGTAGAGTGGAAATGCCTGGTGGGAGGCGCCAGTAAATGGAAAAATGGCTATATCCCCGAAAAAAAAATCGACACCCCTATAGGCGAGATAATATTAAGCGCCCAAATAGTTGAAAGAACCGCGGAGAGTTTTAATATCCGGTTCACATGGACTCCTGCCACGCTATCATTTGCAGATGTAATTCATCATTTGGGCCAGGTTCCATTACCACCTTATCTCAAACGTGCACCTGAAATAACAGACCAGGAAAGATATCAAACAGTGTATGCCAAAGAAATGGGCTCTGTAGCAGCGCCAACAGCAGGTTTACATTTCACAGAAAATGTGTTCAGGCAAATCAGGGAAAAAGAGGTCAGGCAGATATTCGTTACCCTGCACGTGGGTGCTGGTACATTCAGGCCTGTGAAATCAACTCAAATGGATGGCCACATTATGCATGCTGAATGGATCGATGTACCGTTGACAGTAATTGAAATGTTAGCCGATAAAAGTCAACAGCTGTTTGCAGTGGGTACAACATCAATGCGAACACTGGAAAGTTTGTACTGGATGGGTGTAAAAGTTATCAGCAATTCATCAATCACATCGGATCAACTCGAAATTACGCAGTGGGAAGTTTATGATTATCTGTCACCTGTAAATATTTCAACGAAAGAATCGCTTACAGCTTTAGCACAATGGTTAAAAAGAAATGATCTTCAATCATTAATTACAAAAACACAAATACTAATTGCACCGGGTTATCAATGTAAAATGATTGATGGGCTGATAACAAATTTCCATCAACCCGAATCGACTTTACTTCTGCTTGTTGCCGCAGTTATTGGTGCGAAATGGAAGTCAGTTTATGAATTTGCGATAGACCATAATTATCGCTTTTTAAGTTACGGCGATGCCAGTCTTCTCTTCAATGAAAATCACCATTAAAAAGACTTTCGGCTTCATAACACTTTATTCGATGACTTTAATGAATACCAGATTGGCGACAATTCCTGCCTTTCTAAATACTTTCTAAAATTAATACCATGTTTTGTTGTATGCTGTACTAAGCGTTTACACTCATTTTCATTTTCTTTTAGATAAAGTTAACAATTATCAGAGGCGGAACACCGTTCAAGTGGGGTCATTAAAATTTAACGTCAGTAAATTACATCAGAATTTCTGCTAAGGAAGTGTTGAAACAATATGAAGATCGCAACATTGCATATCCCTCCCTTTGAACTATTTGATTTGTCACCCGATCTTGTTTGTGTGGCTGGTGAAGACGGATATTTTCAGTGGATAAATCAGCAGGTTTGCGACACGTTGGAATATGCCCGAGACGAATTAATGGAAAAACCAATCAGTACATTTATTCATGAAGACGACCGCGAAATTACTGCAAGAGAAAGACAGAAAATGTTGAAGGGAAAAGCACTCACAAATTTTCATAACAGGTATATCACAAAATCGGGCAGAACTGTTTGGCTCGAATGGACATCGATTCACATCAATCATCAATCTGTCGTTTTTGCTATTGCGAAAAATATTACTGAAAGAAAAGAGAGAGAACAGAAAATTGAAGAACGATATGAGAAGATAAAATCGATGGCCTCCCATTTTAAGAAAAGGATAGAATCTGACCGCAAATATATTGCTGCAGAATTACATGAGGAACTGGCACAGTTAGCCGTAGTGATTAAGATGGACATCACCTGGCTACACGAAAATGTGGCCGATACTGATTCTGAAATCTCCAGAAGAACAGAACAGGCCTTACTAGCTACCGGTTTATTAATTGACACTATAAAAAGAATTGCATTTTCAGTAAGCCCTTCCACTCTCGAAGATCTCAGACTAAATGAAACACTCTATTGGTTATGCCGCGAATTCTCCGTACTGAACAAAATCAATTGTAATTATTTGTCATACATTAATGATGAAAGCATCAATGCTGAACAACAAATGGATTTTTTCAGGGTTTGCCAGGAATCGTTGAGAAATATTATGCAACATTCAAAAGCAGATGTGGTAGATGTTCATCTCTGCGATGATGCAGAATATATTATTATGGAAATTACCGACAATGGCATTGGTTTTAAAATAGACGAAATTTCGCACCAGCCAGGCATTACGCTGATGAGGCAATTAGCTTCATCTATCAATGGAAATTTTCAGATTAAAAGTATCCCCGGTGCAGGAACCGAAATAAAGTTTTCAATACGAAAATGATCATCACGGGTTAAATACCCCGCAGTATATCTCAGCCTGAATTATCTTCCATCAACATTACGAACCAGCATCAGCCAGCGGTTTTTTACAGTTATTCGCTATCACCACTTTCGGAAAGTCTCTAAACTTATACGCTGCAATCAATTGGTGATTGGAAGAATTATATATGAACAGACCGTGTTATTTCACACCGGTCATACTTCCAATTTCCCGGTAATAAATTTTCACAATAATACAGGATCATCAAATGATTAGAATGATATCTTTTCTGTTTTTTTATAAATGTAATTGTATGAAGTCTGTCATTATATCCCTATTTACTATCATTTCAACGATTCAAACCGTAAAAGCGCAGATAGAGAAATTTGAACCTGGGCTTATATCAAAAGATGATGTGTTTGGAATCGCCATTTCTCCAGATAGCAAACACCTTTTATATGTTATGGCATATGGTGGACGTGATACTCTAAAAATTTTTGAATCATATAAAAAAAAGAAGAAATGGCAAACACCAACTCTGGCATTTTTTAATGATAATGCATATCCTCATATTGACCCTGCTTATTCGCCCGATGGAAAAACTATTTTATATAATGCATCGAAAGACAGTAACAGAGGATTTGACATTTATGTGATTAATAAAACAGAGGGAGGCTGGTCCAATCCCATTTTGCTTAATGACTCAGTGAATTCTAAGTTTAGTGACTTTTATGCTACTATGTCGTTAAACCGGAATATTTATTTTACACGCCGAACAGAAAGTAATGATATTTATGTGAGTCGGTTCGAAAACGGAGAATACAGGAAAGCAGTTCCGGTTTCACTCTCCATCAATACAGTAAGTGCAGAGTCCAACCCATATATCTCTCCCGGTGAAGAATACCTGATTTTCTTTTCCGACAGACCGGGAGGCTTCGGAGATAGTGATCTCTATATCAGTTTCCAGAAAAATGGAACCTGGAATAAACCGCAAAATCTTGGTTCACAAATTAATACCGCTATTGCAGAATTTTGTCCGGGAATTTTTGACAATGGCAAATATTTCTATTTTTCGCGTACCGCAGTGGAGGGTAATAAAAGAATAGAAAATATCTATCGTATTAAAACGAAAGCCCTTAACTTAGAAAAAATGAGGCAGCGTGCACAGTTTGAACCCTGAACATTCAATAAAAATGCTTGCTGCTTCCCCAATTGAAAGATCTATCGTTAAAAGATTCAGCAATAGAAAAGTTAGATAAAAGCCATATCAACAAAGCCATCGAAATTACCATTCGTGTGGGCTTGCTGGCATTCATCATTGGCTGGTGTTTCACTATTCTCAGGCCTTTTCTTTCAATTATACTTTGGGGAATAATAATCGCCATTGCAGTTTATCCGGCATTTCAGAAGTTGCGCCAAACTTTGGGTAACCGAAAAAAGATTTCAGCGATAATTGTCACCATTGTTTTGTTATCTCTGATAATTATTCCTGGTTTTATCATCGGCGATTCTGTGAGTAAAGGCATATCACATCTCAAATCAGTCAACCAGGATATTAGACACCTCATTCCCCCTCCACAGACAGTTTTAGAGAGCTGGCCCAGTTATGTGCAGCCGGTAATTGATATATGGCAACAGGTTTCAGAAAATCTCGCTGATGCAATGAAAAAATATGGCGCTGATTTAAAACCTGTTTTAGGCATACTGTTGAGCGCATTGGCGAGTATCGGTTCGGGGCTTTTCCATTTTATCTTTTCAGTTTTACTGGCAGGAATACTTTTAATCTACGCTGAATCAGGTGGTATTGCTGCACGTAAGGTTTTTACAAAAATTGCAGATGACGATGGCAATCACTTTGCCAATATTGCTATCATTACG
>JANPJC010000341.1:0-7210 GCA_031425315.1 Chitinophagales bacterium | reverse complement strand
CACTTGTTAAGCCGAGAAAAGTCAGCAACTTACATTGACGTTTCACGATTGACGATTCACGCAGGAGGCGGCTGTTCATTCTCCCATTGACACATTCACTTATTCACTTGTTAAGCCGAGAAAAGTCAGCAACTTACATTGACGTTTCACGATTGACGATTCACGCAGGAGGCGGCTGTTCATTCTCCCATTGACACATTCACTCATTCACTTGCCCTGAGGTCCGCTTATCAAAAAAGAACAAGTAATTGTTGCGGTATAAAGTTCAATCCTTAAATTGTAGATTCGAAAGTTTTCACTTAAATAATTACTTATTTTGAAAAGGAAAGATTTTTTATCCATGGCTGGAATGGGACTGGGATCATTAATGATTCCACAGTCGGTTTTGCTGGGAAAGTCAATGCCATTAGATGCTCCATGGCACAATGGCGATGTAGCTTTGAAGAAAAGAATGGCTGACGTTGCATTAAATGCTGCCCGCGCAAAAGGCGCAACTTATACCGACGTGCGCATTGGCCGATACCTGAACCAATACGTTGTTACCCGTGAAAATAAAGTCGAAAATATTGTTAACACAGAAACTTACGGAATTGGGATCAGGGTGTTGGCTAATGGAAGCTGGGGTTTTGCTGCAACCGATCGGCTTGAAACAGATCAGATTGCGAAAACTGCAGAACTGGCTGTAGCCATAGCAAAAGAAAACTCAAGATTGCTTTCGGAACCTGTTCAGCTCGCACCTCAGAAGGGATATGGTGAAGTTGCCTGGAAAACTCCGATTGTTAAAAACGCATTTGAAGTGCCGATTAAAGAAAAGGCTGATTTGTTGTTGTCAGTAAATGATGCAGCAATGAAAGCGGGAGCAAACTATGTGAACAGTATTATGTTCCTGGTCAACGAACAGAAATATTTTGCCTCATCTGACGGTTCCTATATCGATCAGGATGTACATCGCATCTGGCCTACTTTTTCGATAACAAAAATTGATGAGAAGTCGGGCAAATTTGAATCACGGTCAGCACTGAGTTCGCCTGTTGGTCGCGGTTACGAATACCTGGTGCCGCAGGACTCAGATAAAGTGAGGGTGGGGCAGGCGACGATGTATAAAGGCAGTTATGATATGCTGGAAGATGCAAGACTGGGTGCAAAACAGGTGGGTGAAAAGATGGCCGCTAAATCTGTGGAAGCCGGGAAATATGATCTGGTACTGGATCCTTCCCATCTCTGGCTGACCATCCACGAATCGGTTGGCCATCCCAGTGAGTTGGATCGCGTGTTGGGTTACGAAGCAAATTTCGCCGGTACAAGTTTTCTTACGCTCGATAAATGGGAGTCCAAAAATTTCAATTTCGGCAGCAAATTGGTGAATATCAGGGCTGATAAAACAGAGCGTGGTACACTAGGTGCTGTTGGGTATGATGATGAAGGAGTAGGAACCAAACAATGGGATATCATCAAAGATGGCATTTTGGTAAATTACCAGGTGATACGCGATCAGGCGCATATTCTCGGATTAAAAGAATCGCAGGGTTGTTGTTATGCAGACAACTGGGGAAGTGTACAGTTTCAACGTATGCCGAATGTATCCCTGCAGCCCGGCAAAGCTAAAATGTCGCCGATGGATATCATTAAAAATGTTGAAAAAGGAATTTATATCGTGGGCGACAGTTCTTATTCCATTGATCAGCAACGTTACAATTTTCAATTCAGCGGACAGCTGTATTATGAAATCAAAAATGGAAAAATTGTGGGTATGCTCAACGATGTGGCTTACCAGGCCAATACGCAGGAATTCTGGAACGCCTGTACTGCAGTAGCTGATCAGTCTGATTATCGCACCGGTGGTTCGTTCTTCGATGGAAAAGGGCAACCGGGTCAGTCAAGTGCAGTATCACATGGTTCATCCACTGCGAGATTTAATGGAATAAATGTTATTAACACCGCAAGGAAAATCTGAAAATAATATGCCGATCTTAAGTAAAGCTGAAGCGCAAACATTACTGAAAAAAGTACTCAGCTATTCAAAGGCTGATGAGTGCGAGATAAATATTTATGGTAACGACGGAGCCAATATCCGTTATGCACGAAACGCAGTAAGTACAAGTGGTGGCCGCAGTCAAAGCACACTCGTTGTTTCTTCTGCCTACGGCAAGAAACTTGGTGTGGCCACGATTAACGAATTTGATGATGCATCTCTTGCCAAAGTCGTGCAGCGTTCAGAAGAATTGGCGCAGCTTGCTCCTGAAAATCCTGAATATGTGCCCTTCCTGGGTCAGCAGCAATACCAATCCAATCCAAAAACTTACGCTTCCACAACAGCCAATATGGATCCCAAAATGCGGGCTGATGCGGTTGCTCAAAGTTTACAGATTGCGAAAGACAATAAATTGGTGGCAGCAGGATTTTTGGAGAATAGTGCAGGATATGCAGCAATGATCAATTCTCATGGTTTGTTTGCATATAATACTTCCACGAACGTAAACTTCAACGTTACGCTGCGCACTGAAGATGGTAAAGGTTCCGGCTATGCATCCAAAGGATATAATGACGTTACAAACCTGGATGTTGCAGCTGCCACAAGAATCGCGGCACAAAAAGCCAAAGGATCAACAGAAGCAAAAGCGATAGAACCTGGTAAGTATACTGTAATACTCGAGCCTGCCGCTGCAATCGTTTTAATAGAAAATATTTTCTTCGGAATGGATGCACGCAGTGCCGATGAAGGACGCAGCTTCTTAAGTTTGCCCGGCGGAAAAACCAAAAAAGGTCAGAAGCTTGTTGACGAAAGAATTAATATTTATTCTGATCCATCTGACGAAAATTTGCCTTCAAGCGGTTGGAATGGAGATGGAAGACCTCAGGAAAAAACAGACTGGATCAAAAATGGTGTTGTAGAAAATTTATACTACTCAAGATTTTGGGCACAGGAAAAAAAGCAGAAAGCAATTCCATCTCCTGACGGTGTTATCATGGCTGGCGGCTCCGCTTCATTGGAAGAATTGATAAAAAGTACCGAAAAGGGAATATTGGTTTCAAGACTTTGGTATATCCGCTCAGTTGATCCGCAAACCTTGCTGCTGACGGGTTTAACAAGGGATGGAACTTTCTATATCGAAAATGGACAGATTAAATTTCCTATAAAAAACATGCGCTTCAATGAGAGCCCGATTATAATGTTGAATAATGTTGATGCGTTAGGTAAACCGGAACGTACTGTTAGTGGGGAATCTGATGTTCATGCGATGATTCCACCGATGAAAATCAGGGATTTTACTTTTACGTCGTTGTCGGATGCAGTTTAGTGAGGAGTAAGTAGTGAGCAGGGAGGCTTTTAGAGGTGAATAGGTGAATGAGTCAATGGGGGAACGAACAGCCGTCTCCTTCGTGAATCGTCAGTCGTGAAACGTGAATGAACAGCCTTTTCCCAAGGAAACATCTGCCACATAGGCACTTAGCGCACATAGTAATTTCTTTTGTATTATGCTATGTATTTATGTGGTTCAAAAAAGCACCGCAATGAATGTCGATATTCTCTTATTTCAACGACTTTGAATCAGCAATTATCTGAAAAGTCACGACCTGTATTGGCTGTTTACCTAAAACCTATAACTTAAAACCTACAACCTGCAACGGCTGTTCAACCAGTAACCAGCAACCAGTTCATCCTCTTCTCTTCAAAATCAAACTATCCGGAGGATACTGCGCTTTCAAAGTATCCATTTGTGCTTTGGCCCAGTTGATTAATATTTTACGTTGCTGATCATCAATTTTAGCATTTGAATGTAACCCCAACCAAGTGTAGGAAGCCAAAGGCATTTCTTTTTCTTCCACCATTTCAATCACTTCTTCAAACTTGTGATTTTGCACGGCTATCGGCCTGTTCGTAAATTCAGAAAAATTGAGATGCCGCTTTCCATCTATTACATGATTGTCGAGCCACCAGGCCACAGGTTGTACATCAGCATACCAGGGATAAGAAGTCAGATTACTATGGCAATCATTACATGATTCTTTTAGAATCTGGCTTACGTTATCCGGTACCTGATATTTGGTTGACACCGCAAAAGTATTGATATCCGAAATATTTTTTTCCGGTCTGAACACCTGTAAGATTAAAAGTATCGCCAACAACGCGAGGAGTATTTTTTTTATCATAACATAAATTGGTTAAAGTGCAAACATATCGGACAGCAAATATTAACCCAATATACAAGATTTGGAATATAAGAAGTATTACCTCAAAAATTTAGCGAAGAATTTGCCATATGATGTTTACATCAGACTGTGAGTGCGTTCCAGATAATATCATAAACATCGGTGGGAGCTATCTGGCTTCCTTTTGCTACAAGGTTAGTAACGATAACCGGATGAAATTCAACCGCCGCTCCGGTACTGCCGTGAGAACCTTTTATAAGTGTGGCATCCAAAGGAATGACATCCATCACATAACGAAGTCCGGCCTTCTTTCTTAATAACTTATAACCGGCGCGAAGTTTCGAAGTCATAAACATTTCTACGGGATCGTAACCAGGTTTTTTGTGGATGTCCACACAACGGGCATAGTCAGGCGCTTTGGCATCATCAAGCCAGAAATAATAGGTGAACCAGCTATTGTTATCTGCAACCAGGACAAAATCTCCTGACCGTTCATGATTTATATGATGAATCTTTTTGCCTTCATCATTTAACACCATACTTACACCCGGAATTTTTTCCAGTAACTTTTTAACCCTTTCTTTCTCCGTTAAATCATTTATGTAAATATGAGCAACCTGGTGATCGGCAACAGCAAAAGCTTTAGAGGCGCCTGCGTCCAGAAGTTCAAGCCCACGCTCTTCCCGGATAGAAAGTAATCCCTCTTTACGAAGTATTCTATTGATATGAACAGGATTAATTACAGGTGCAATACCATACTCCGATAACAAAATGATATTTGTATTAGAAGCATTATAGTGATCGACCAACTGTTTTACAACTGCATCAATTTCATTAAGCTCTTTTCCAACGACATTGAAATCAGGTCCAAATTTCTGAAGACAATAATCCAGATGGGGCAGGTATACAAATGTTAAGGTCGGATTGTATTTTTTGTCAGTATAGATAGTAGCATCAGCTATCCACTGCGTCGATTTAATGTTTGCTCCCGGGCCCCAGAATTGAAATAATGGAAATTGTCCCAATGCTGATTGCAATTCATCTCTCAACGAAGCCGGATACGAATAACAATCAGGTGTTTTTCTGCCATCGGCTAAATAATTAGGCCTAGGTGTAACCGAAAAATCAACTGATGCATACATATTGTACCACCAGAACATAAACGAACAGGTAAATGAAGGATCAATTTGTTTTGCTTTGTCCCAGATTTTTTCCCCTGCAACAAGTTTGTTGGATTGTTTCCAGAATTTTATCTCAGCATCGGTTTTATCGTACCATCCATTTCCAACAATCCCGTGATCAGTCGGCCATTTGCCGGTTACATACGTTGATTGCACGGAAGTAGTTACTGCAGGCAACATCGGCGTAATTGTTCCCAGCGAATGTTGCTTTAAATATTGCTCAAGAAAAGGAGTATGTTTTCCTATTAATCCTGATGAAAGTCCCACGATATCTATGACAACAGTTTTTTTCATTGATGGATTTTTCTCGTATGGGTATCACTGTTAAGTACTATGATTTCAAATAACTGATCACCCATTCCATTTCCCGGATGATAGATTCTCCAATCGGAAGTTTTAAAGGAGCAGGCAAAACTTCCCAGGTATATGTTTCCACTTCCAGGTGATTGGTAAATGGTTTTTCTTTTTGAATCTTCAGTACTTCCTGGATGGCATCTTGTGTAGAATATAACACACCATAATCCTTTGCAGCAACAGGAACATGAAAGTGTGCGCGCCACTCTTTCACATTGATATTGCCAGCATCATTTAACGCTTCAGGTAAATCCGGATACCTGATCAATCCACCATCATTTGTTTTTGCAACAACCTGGTGGAGATAGGTACTTTCATTAAAATGTGCAAAGGAATCTGTTACTTTTTTTCTTTTATCTTCATCGCCATCTAAGTTTCCTTTGAGCGCCGCACTGATTTGAATTTTGCCAATGACAATACCATTTGATTTTACTTTTTCTATGATGGCCTCATGCGGTTCATATCCAATCGCAAAATGACAAACGTCGTAACAAAGTCCAATATGTTTTTTTAGAATTGATGTGGCAGATTGTCGGTCAATATTAAATTCAGCTGCAATTAAATCAGCCGCTAACGGAATTAAATCGTTGATGTACCAGGCTAAAAATTCTTCACCGGTTTCAAGAATACCATCGGGCTCGGGTTCAATATCAAGATGAAGCAGTTTGCCTTCATACTCATTTATCTGTGAGAGGTAAATCGCAATTTCAGCAATATGTGCCGTCGCTTTTTTTGTTGCTTCCTTTAATGTATCCGCAGTAGTAAACCAATGCCGGTAACTTAAAGGAGAAGTTGATTGCCCGCCATCCATTCCTGCAGGAAGTAATTCTTTCAGAATATTAAAATTCCTTTTCGTGTATTCCACGCGTTCCCTGGTTGTCCAGTCAGGCGCATGCACCTGGTCTTTCACGCGGGTACGATGAAAACCACCGTAAGGAAATCCATTCAATGTAAAAACATATAAATCATTTTCTTTCAACCATGATTTAAATATTTCGAGTTGTTCTTTTTCTATCAATGAAGTGCTTGCCAGGTGCGATAGCCGTAACCCAATTCCCATGGGTGCATTTTCTGATATCCGGCTTTTTATAACAGGTATGTTTTCCTTCAAAGCTGCAAAATGATCGGGCCAGCTTTCTCCTGCATGTATATTGGTGCAATACGTTAAATATCCGTGCTGTGTAAACATAATCTACGGTGTATAATTTTTTCCTTTCTTTAATCCGATAAAATAAATAAATATAAATCAGGCGTGTACTTTCGTGGTATAGCCTGTTCCGCTGATGGCGTGTAATTGTTCACCAGCCTGCATCAGCAGTGTAGAGTCTATTTCATGCACTTCTTCTCCCAGGCCGATATCTTTCAACAACATTATTGTTAATCTGCCGCCAAGATGTTCCCTGAATTCATTTAAGCCCTGTAATATCGGACTGTCAACAGCATCGACTCTCATCAGCGGATGAGTGATTTCAAATCCAAGGTCCTGTAAAAGTTGTACAATCACTGTAGCTTTTGTTGGATCG
>JANPJC010000340.1:0-2483 GCA_031425315.1 Chitinophagales bacterium | reverse complement strand
GATGGTTTTTCAAAATTGAATAATTCCGTCGTATCTAATCAAATATTTTTAGGTGGTTCCGGAGATGGCTTTGGTATTGCTTCAAACGGTATAGCATCTAATGATATTTTTAAAGGCAGTGTTGGTGATGGATTTTATTTTTCCTCTAACAATGTTATTTCCAACACAATCTTTTTAGGTGGTAACGGAGATGGGTTTCACAATGCTGGAAATGCAGCACCATCAAACAACATCTTTATTGGTGGCATAGGAGATGGATGGAGCAATGCTTTAAATGTATCTGCATCTAACAATATATTCCTAGGCGGAGAAGGGGCTGGTTGGTCATCGGTTTATCGCCCACAAGGCCCGCTGCCGGTTACGTTATTGTATTTCACTGCTCGCAAGCAAACTACCACTTCCTCATTAATGGAATGGAAAACGTCGCAGGAAATAAACAGCGCAAGCTTCGATGTAGAAAGAAGTAACGACGCAGTGCGCTTTACAAAAATTGGTAGCGTAGCTGCTGCAGGAAATTCAACTTTACCCATCAGCTACAATTTCACAGATAACAATCCTGCAAAAGGAATAAATTATTATCGGTTGAAACAAATCGATGTAGATGGCAAATTTGTTTATTCACCTGCAAGGCTGGTAATGTTTGATGGCTTGGATGCTGGTACCGTGAAGTACTATCCAAACCCAACAAATGGCATTTTATTTATCGAATTTTCTTCGGTGAATATGACCGAAGTCACCATCATTAACATCACTAATGCAAGTGGTGCGGTAGTAAATCAATACAAAATTTCATCTATATCGGGAAATAAAATTCAGGTTGATCTTTCCCGTTATGCAAAAGGAACTTATTTTATACAGGTGCGCACGCCAACACTCAATAGTACACAGCGTGTAATGCTTAATTAAGATTTTCTTCTTCATACACTAAGATTAGGACTGCTTTTCAGCGGTCCTTTTCGTTTGCAGCAATTCATGTAAATTTGCAATAATAAAACAGAGAGAATAAACGAATGAAGAGCAAATTTTGTGTGTTGGTTTTGGTTGTGATTTTTTTTGCTGCCTGTGAAAAAGATGTGACATTAAAATTGGATGATGCGGCACCGCTTTTAGTAGTTGATGGACAGATCGAAGATGGCCAACCACCAATTGTTGTACTAACCAAAAGCCTAGGCTATTTTAGTAAAATAGATGCACAAACCCTTGCAGGTACTTTTGTAAGAAATGCCGAAGTCTTTGTTTCAAACGGAGGTACAACCCACAAACTGAAAGAATACACAACACAGATAGTACCGGGAGTTACCGGCTATTTTTACAGCAATGATGTATTAAACCCAACCACTGCATTTTTAGGAGAATTAAATAAGACTTACACTTTAAGAGTTGTGGCAGAAGGCAAAGAATATACATCAACAACAAGAATACCTACCAACGCTATTACATTAGACTCTATTTTTACAAGACCCGCACCGTTGAATCCAGATACGTCAAAAAGAACGTTACAATTAAGATCAACTGACCCTGCAGGGCTTGGAAACTTCGGCAGGTATTTTACAAAGAAAAACAGTGGGCCATTTTTACCCGGAGAAAATTCTGTGTTTGATGATCAGGTAATTGATGGCTCTACATTTACGGTACAATTACCACAGGGTATTGACAGAAATGATCCTCCAAAAGCAGACAGCAATTTTTTTAGAAGAGGAGATACCATCACCCTAAAATATTGCAACATCCCACAATCAGCCTATGTGTTTTGGAGCACATGGGAGTTTGCTTTTCAGGGAATAGGAAATCCATTTGCGCAGCCAAACAAAGTTTTGGGTAATATATCAAATGGGGCATTGGGCGCTTTTTGCGGCTATGCCGTTAAGTACAAAAAAATTATATCTCAATAAAAATATTTTTTTTAAACAGAACAGAAACATGGAAAATACAGTAGCAGAAAAAGTAAGTTGTTTAATAATAGGATCAGGACCTGCAGGTTATACCGCAGCAATTTACGCAGCAAGAGCAAACATGAAACCCCTGCTATACCAAGGTATACAGCCCGGTGGACAATTAACCATCACAACGGAAGTTGAAAATTATCCCGGATATCCTGATGGAATACAGGGCCCTGAGATGATGGAGCATTTTGAAAAGCAGGCGAAACGTATGGGTACAGATATTCGTTATGGCTTAGCTACCAAAGTAGATTTTGGCGCAAGACCATTGCGTGTAGAAATTGATGAAGAAAAATGGATAGAGGCAGATTCAGTCATAATCAGCACCGGTGCTGCAGCAAAATGGTTGGGCATAGAAAGTGAGCAAAGGTTGAATGGCTATGGCGTGAGTGCCTGCGCAGTATGCGATGGTTTTTTCTTTAAAGGCAAAGAAGCAGCTATTGTAGGTGCAGGAGATACAGCTGCTGAAGAAGCATTGTACCTTTCAAAAATTTGTAGCATGGTACACATGATCGTTCGCAAAAGCGAAATGCGTGCAAGCAA
>JANPJC010000339.1:0-4106 GCA_031425315.1 Chitinophagales bacterium | reverse complement strand
GAACTGCCAAAGGCAGGAACTTACATTCACGTTTCACGTTTCACGATTCACGCAGGAAACGGCTGTTCTTTTAAAAATTCACCAGCAACCTGATCTTTCTTTTAACCAGTGCCATACTGAGGTAT
This sequence comes from Chitinophagales bacterium, assembly GCA_031425315.1. Classification (GTDB taxonomy): domain Bacteria; phylum Bacteroidota; class Bacteroidia; order Chitinophagales; family Chitinophagaceae; genus Pollutibacter. Next base: position 3,981 of record JANPJC010000339.1, on the reverse strand, counting down.
TTGAGATTCATGAATTCGTAATGCCCGATGAGTAAGATTGTAATAGCGGGTTCTTTCAACGCCACGGCATTGTGAAAACATTCGAGCGCTTTATCGCGGGCACCGGCTTTGGCATAGTCCATTCCCATCCATAACTGTGAAACATATTCACTTTGCGATGCCATCTGTACATAATATTCGTCGACAGCATTTTGCAGAATGGTATTATCATCCTCTTTGTAAAGCTGAATCAAACCTTTGTTGCCGGCTTTTTCAGCGGCTGCAATCGCCTCTTCTGCGTGGCCAAACGACCATTGAAGGCGCGACAGATTTTCATAGCATTTTATTCTGAGGCCTGAATCGTAGGTCGCTTTTTTAATCAGTTCTTTTTGAAGTCGTATTGCCTCCTCCTGGTCACCGGCATTAGCCAATCCACGAATTTTATTTTGTACCAGATAATCCCATAACGGATTCACCTGGCTGCCTTTGCTATAAATCTCAAGTGCTTCTTCCTCTTCTCCTTTTGCTTCAAGCAAAATTGCCAACCACAAATAAACATTTGATTGATTTGGATTAAGACTAATTGACCGGCGATACGTAATTTCCGCAGCGTGCCAGTCGAATGTTTGATGATACCAGTAACCAAGTGAAGCCTGCGTTTCACCTGAAGAAGGATCAATTGTGATGGCAGTATCAATATTCTTCTTGGCCAGCCAAAGCATTTTTACAGGATCTTCATATCCACGATACGACGATAATAAATAAGTGGCAGCGAGTCCGGAATAAGCATTTGCGAAATTGCTGTCTTTCACAACAGCCTGGTGAAAAAGTTCCCTCGCCAGCATCAGATCCGACTTATTTCTCTCTTCAATTAGAAATTTCCCCCGCAGGTACAAATCATAAGCCTGCAGGTCAACAGTGGGAATATAATCCAGATTCTGCGTTTCCTTTTGTGACAATGTAGTATTTAACACAGCTGCAATCGCCATTGCCACTTCCCGCTGAATGGTAAAGATATCGTTGACGCTCCTGTCGTAGGTGTCGGCCCACAGATGTTCGTCAGTCGCTGCTTCAATTAGCTGGGCGGTTATTCTCACTTTATCATTCGAACGTTGAACGCTGCCCTCTAATACAACTGATACTCCGAGTTCTTTCCCTATCTCCCTGACCGCTTTTGGATTTTTTTTGTACTGCATCACCGATGTACGGGAAATAACTTTCAGCGATCGTATTTTAGATAGTTGAGTAATAATATCTTCCGTTAACCCATCGCTGAAGTATTCCTGGTCCTGATCACTACTCATGTTGAAAAAAGGCAATACCGCAATACTGTTCCGCGCCTTATTTTTTCCAGTAGGGACTTCAGGACCATCTGCCACTTCAGGTTTGCTCTTTTCATTGAGTACCTCGTATATCCTTACAGGCTCCTTCACATTTTTCAGTTCTTCCTCCTTTACAAAAACCGCCTGTAGTCCCTTTTTATTTGCAATATTCCGGTAAACAGTCTCAGAAATATAAATTCCGCCGGAAGGTGCGCAACTTTGTATCCGGGCAGCAATATTCACCACATCGCCAAAAACATTTCCTTTGTGCAGCAACACATCTCCCATGTGAATACCTACCCGTACCGGAACCTTTGGGTCATCGTTTAATTCAGCCTGTAATAGCTTGGCAAACTCCACTGCATCCGTGGAACTGTTGAAGAGTAACAATGCGCCATCTCCATAATACTGAATCATCCGGCCGGTTAATTCACCGGAAATAATTTCCAGTACCTGCCTGAAATGATTTACTTTTTCCACAGCAGCATTTTCATCTTCCTGCATCATAGCGGTATACCCGACGATATCGGTAAATACAATCGCTGCCAACTGGTGAAAATGATCAGACATACTTTAAAATGAGGTGCGAAAATAGTAAAATTGCGGGTAGAGGGGAAATGTGTGAGCAAAGCATTAAATAGAATTATGGAAATTGCCCTCAATATTGAAAAACAACAAGATAACTACCGTTGCAACAGGAAATCATCAATAAAAACAGCGATAAATTCTCAATGTTTTTTATTGCCGTCGTTTGTCCCCCTGAGTTGGATGAACAGATAAAAAAATATAAACAGTGGATCCAGCTGAATTTTGGGTGCCGGAATGCACTAAAAAGCCCGTCCCATATCACGCTGATTTCTCCTTTCTGGTGGAAAAAAGAAGAATCATACAAATTGGCCTATTGGCTCAAGAGTTTTACTTTTCCGGAAGACCTGGAAGTTAAAATTTCAGGTGTGGATACATTTGGCAAAAGGGTCCTATTTATAAAAGTTTTATCCAATGAAAGATTGTCAGCTCTTCACCGTTCTATTCAAAAACATTTCTCAACACAATCAGGGATGCTGTTTGAAAAAGAAAATCTCCCCTTCCATCCTCATATCACTTTGGCTACAAGAGACATTAAGCCCGGAGATCTCGAAAAAGCAAAATACTATTTCGAAAAAAAGTCTATAGAAATGAAATTCAAATCTGACACGATTTCGTTATTAGAACTTATCGGAGGGAAATGGGAGATTCGATAAGATCCCCCCGAAAAAATAATATTCGCCTTCAGTAGAAATATTTCTACTTTAGATATAAGAAACATTTAATGCTACGCCTGCTAACTATCATCTCATCATGCCTGATACTTTGTTTTTACTCCTGTAAAAAAGATGACGCATTTACCAAATTAAACTTTGGTAAAAATTACTACAAAGAAAAAGTCGAGAAAGCAGGTAGATTCAGAGTCTTTGCTAAATCAGGAGAAATAACCACTCCTTCCATTTTGGAACGTTTCGAATTGGAAGATAGTTCCAGATTTACTTTATATGCTAATTCTTATATGCAAAACTCATGGATGGACAGTGTCACATTTTACAACGATTATACTGCCAGGCTGGTCAGTTTATCCTCCCAGCAATTGTTCGATTACTCGACGGATGAAACGCATATTATACTGTTGGCGAAAGACATTACTGAATTTTATAGTTCAGGAGATCTTTTTTCAAAGAGTTTTCTTAATCAGATCGGAAGATATAAACCACAAATCATTTCAGAAGAATTGAAATCATCAGTTGCCGGGGCATATCTTTTTGTCGGAAAAGGAAAACAAAAGTATGTGTTTAATTCAAGAAAGGGCAAAGTCTCAACTCCGAATATTGCTATTATCCGCCATTCAACTTGTTGTAATTATTTCGATTTTTTAAACAACGAATTATCTGACAATTTTTATACCAGTATACCGGGAGACGATACTGTGGCAGTACAACAGTTTTTAGTCACCTACCAGTAATTTTATTATCATGCCTGATCAAAAGCGTCTTCTGGTTCTCAGCGTTTATTGTCCGAATCAGATTTTGTATGTTCTGTTGACTTGGTGTATAATGTCCTTATTATCTTCCTGTAAAAAAGACGATACAGGACAGCAGGGAAGTGCGGAGCCACCTGCACTCTCTTCTATCTCTGCAGGCATTGCATTGCAATGGGCTGAAAGAACATTGTACACCATACATTTTTCATCATTCAACTCCCCCACTTATTCTTCAAGGAGTTTGGCATACATGAGTATCGCCATGTATGAATCAATAGTGCATGGAGATAATACTCATCAATCATTGAGCGGGCAATTGTATGGTTCAAATTTTCCGGCTCCGGAAAGCGGCAAAAAATATCATTGGCCACTTGTATTAAATGCATCACAGCAACACCTGTTAAAACTACTTTACCCTATCCCTGAAAACTCACACCCTTACGTACATGCGAAAATTGATGCTTTATATGATTCATTGAAAACCGCAGAGGTCAAACTGGTTATTAAAGAAATTGCAAATCGTTCCGACTTGTATGGCAAAATGTTAGCTGAAACCATTTTCGAATGGTCAAAAAAAGATGGCGGTCACGCTGGATATATTAGAAATTTTGACCCGTCATTCTCTTTTCCGTCCGGCGAGTCATATTGGATACCTCCCTCACGTGGACA